>DOZA01000051.1 GCA_003518245.1 Bacteroidales bacterium
CCTCCTTATATTACCGAGATAACTCCATATGTAAAAACCGGGACCAATAATATCGAGGTACAGGTTATCAATACCTGGAATAACAGGATTATTGGCGATTTAAGGTATCCTGACGAGAAATCATACACCAGAACCAATATAAAATATAAATTCAGCAAGGATAATAAGTTACTTAAGTCAGGATTGACAGGAAAAGCAGAAATTATATTTGTAAAGAGTAATGAATAAGTAAATAACAAAGAAATGCAGTACTATTTTTCAGTTATATTGATGCTCCTGTCCTCTTTGTGTTATCCACAGGATATCAAAGATAGTTACAGGGACCCGGATTTACCTGTTGATGAACGTGTTAATGATCTTATTTCAAGGATGACACTGGAAGAAAAAACTTCCCAGATGCTAAATCATTCAGTTGCTATTCCCAGGCTTGGAATACCTGAATACGACTGGTGGAATGAAGCATTGCATGGTGTTGCCAGGGCAGACCTGGCAACAGTCTTTCCGCAGGCAATCGGTCTGGCCGCTACATGGGATCCCGGTCTTATTGAAGAAATGGCACATATAATTGGCTATGAAGCAAGAGCAAAATATATTAAAGCTCAGGCAGACAATGAATATGGAAGATATAAAGGCCTTACCATGTGGTCTCCCAATATAAATATTTTCAGGGATCCCAGATGGGGCAGGGGACATGAAACATATGGCGAAGATCCGTTCCTGACCGCCGAGATGGCAAAAGCATTTGTCAGGGGGCTGCAGGGAGATGATGAAAAATACCTTCTTACGGTGTCAACACCCAAACACTACGCGGTACACAGTGGACCGGAAGCTCTACGGCATGAGTTTGATGCTGTTACATCTGAACGGGACTTCTATGATACTTACCTGCCCGCGTTTAAGGCTGCAGTGATGGATGCCGGGGCCTACTCAGTGATGTGTGCATATAACAGTTATTTAGATGTTCCATGCTGTGGCAGTGAATTGTTGCTTACAGATATTTTGCGTGATGACTGGGGATTTAAAGGTTATGTTGTTTCTGACTGTAATGCTATCCGGGATATCTCGGAGAACCATAAATATGTCCATTCCGGGGCTGAGGCAGCAGCTCTTGCAGTAAAGGCAGGATGTGATCTTAACTGCGGTTCTTATTACAGATACCTCCTTGAAGCTGTTGAAAAAGGATTTATTACTGAAGAGGAGATAAATGTTTCTGTTATAAGATTGTACAAAGCACGGTTTAAACTGGGCCTCTTTGATAATGACAGTGAACATCCTTATAATAACGTACCATATTCCTATGTTGATTCACCCGAAAACAGGGTAAAAGCACTTGAAATAGCACGTAAATCTATGGTTCTTCTGAAGAATGAAGATAATATTTTGCCCCTGTCAAAAAAAATCAGAAAGCTTGCTATGATTGGACCTAATGCTGATGAGTACAGTGTTTTAGTTGGTAACTACCACGGTACGCCTTCAATGTATTATACTGCACTTGATGGTTTGAGAAATGCGTTCCCGGATGAAGCACTAGTCTATTATGAACCGGGATGTGACCTTCAGGATCCCGAAAAAATACCTCTGAAAAAAATTGAATCAGAATTTTTATCATTTAAAGGTAAAAAAGGATTGCTGGCTGAGTACTTTGATAATAAGGAACTGGAAGGAAAACCTCTGTTCAGGAGAATTGACAGAGATATCGATAATAACTGGATAAAATATAGAATTCCCGGCCTTGATGATGAAAATTTCTCCATCAGGTGGACGGGCGAACTTGAGGTACCTGTAACAGGTGATTATATCATCGGCCTTGAGGCGGATGATGGGTTCAGACTGTTTATTGATGATGTTAAGGTAATAGATAACTGGAAAGAAAAAAAGGGAAGAAAGAGAGAAGCCAGTATATTCCTTGAATCAGGCAAAAGTTATAACCTGAAGATTGAGTATTATCAGGCAGGTTACCTTTCAGCCTGTAAAATGTCATGGGCGCTTCCCGGAAAATCAGCAATGGAAAGAGCCGTTCAAATAGCTGCTGAATCGGATGCTGTAATATTTGTCGGGGGAATAGCACCCTCTATGGAAGGAGAGACAGGTGATAAGCAAGGTATTGACTTCCCTGAAGTGCAAAGATCTTTACTGAAGACTATCAGGGAAGTAAACAATAATATTGTTCTTGTACTTAATAATGGTAGTGCCCTTGCTATTAGCTGGGAGAAGGAGAATATACCTGCAATACTTGAAGCCTGGTACCCGGGAGAGGAAGGGGGAACAGCTATTGCTGATATTATTTTCGGAGATTATAACCCCTCCGGCAGATTACCTGTAACTTTCTATAAATCAGAAAATGATTTGCCTCCTATGGAAAACTA
Organism: Bacteroidales bacterium; assembly: GCA_003518245.1. Lineage (GTDB taxonomy): Bacteria > Bacteroidota > Bacteroidia > Bacteroidales > VadinHA17 > UBA9300. The sequence continues at coordinate 2,367 of DOZA01000051.1, forward strand.
TTTCATGAAAGACAGAACTTACCGCTATTTTAAAGGAGAACCTTTATATGCTTTTGGTTATGGACTGAGTTTTACTAATTTTGAATATTCAGACATTTCATTAAATAAAAAGAGAATGAACAGTAACGACTGTTCAGAAGTCTCTGTTAAAGTAAGAAACTGTGGTGATATAGCTGGTGAAGAGGTTATACAGCTTTATATTAGTGATATAGAAAGTACAGTAGTAAAGCCCCTGAAAGAGCTCAGGGGTATCAGAAAAATTTACCTGGACCCTGGAGAAGAACGGATCGTTAGATTTAATATTGACAGTGAATTATTAGGATATACTGACATTGAAACAAAAAAATGGATAGTGGAACCAGGCGCATATAAAATACAGCTTGGATCAGCATCCGATAATACATTAAGCACAGAATTAATAATAATAAAATAATTATTATGAAAAAAATACTGTTTTTTACTGCAACTATTGTCTCAATCGTGTTTTTTACAGGATGTAAGGTAAATGAAAAAGATAGCAGTGAGGAAATAGTTAATTTGGTAAACGGGAAAAGACCGAACATAGTTTTTATTGTGACAGATGATCAGAGATGGGATGCCCTTGGTTTCGCCGGTAATGATATCATCAGTACACCGAATATGGATAAACTTGCGAGGGAAGGAATATTTTTTAACAATGCCTTTGTTACAACTCCTGTATGTGCTGCAAGCCGGGCTTCATTGTTTACAGGACTATATGAAAGGACGCATGACTATACATTCGGCAAGCCAAACCTGGATGATGAATATATGTATGAGAGCTATCCATATTTGCTCAGAAAAGCAGGATACCGGACAGGTATGATAGGGAAGTTCGGTGTTAAGGTTAATGAGGGAATAATAGATTCAATGTTCGACTGGAAAAAGCTGACGTTCTGGCCTTACCTGAAGGATATTGATGGGAAACAGGTTCACCTTGCTGATATTAACGGAAATCATGCCATTGATTTTATTAAGTCATCCAAAGACCAGCCTTTCTGCCTCTCATTGTCTTTCTGGTCACCTCATGCTGATGACGGTGCTGATGAACAGTATTTCTGGCCTGAGTATTGTGATGAGTTATACGCCAATACAGAAATACCTGTGACTGAGACAGCCAATCCTGAATTTTTTGAAGCCTTACCTGAGTTTTTAAGAACCACAATGAACAGGAAAAGATGGTACTGGAGGTACGATACACCTGAAAAACACCAGAGGATGGTTAAGGGTTATTATAGAATGATAAGTTGTGTGGACAGCGTCATTTCACGGATAAGGCTAACCCTTGAGCAGGAAGGCCTGGCTGATAACACCGTTATTATACTGATGGGTGACAATGGTTATTTTACTGGTGAAAGGGGATATGCCGGTAAGTGGTTGATGTATGAGCAATCAATCAGGGTTCCCCTGATTATTTATGACCCCAGGCTGCCTGAGAAAAACCGAAACAAGACTTACAGGGAAATGGTACTGAATGTTGATGTTACACCTACTATCCTGGACCTTGCCGGCGTTGATATTCCGGAGAGGTACCAGGGGAAAACCCTGACAGAATTTTACGGGAATCAGCCACAGGATTGGAGGAATGCTATATTTTGCGAACACAGGCTTGAAAATAATGAATTATTGCCAAAGACAGAATGTTACAGGGATAGTGTATGGAAGTTTATCAGGTATGAAGATGCACCGGAACTGATTGAATTATACAACCTGAACGAGGATACGAACGAAACAAATAATCTCGCATATGACCAAAATTATGCTGTTAAGGTAGAATATTATAAACATAAGTGTGACTCAATAGCTGGCAGGCTGTTGTCTGAAAGAATACAAAAAGAATAGAGAAAAAAAATACTCTGAAAGGTATGGAAATGCCTGTAAAATAAGTTATGAAAAATGCATTTAGCATTGTAAATTAAAAATTGATCATTGATGGAGAATTTAAAGGAATGTTATTGGATTATCAAAAGGCATATTTATTGTAAAAAGCTGAATTACTTTATTATTGTGCTCGTAATGACACTTGGAATAATGAGTTTGGGGTCCTGCAAAAAACAAGTTCCACAGAAACCCAATTTCGTGTTCATTTTCATAGATGATCTGGGTTATTCTGATGTAGGATACATGGGCGCAAAATACTATCAAACCCCTAATATCGATAAACTTGCCTCAGAAGGGATGATTTTTACCCAGGCCTATGCAAATGCTGCCAATTGTGCCCCGACCAGGGCATCACTGCTGACAGGGCAGTATTCACCGCGACATGGCGTTTATACAGTAGGCCGTTCAGACAGGGGTCAGTCAAAGGACAGACGTATTATTCCTGTGGAAAACTCAAGAACTGTCGCACTTGATAATATTACAATTGGTGAAGCACTGAAAGCGGCAGGCTATAAAACAGCAGCCATAGGCAAATGGAATATTGGCAACAGCCCTGATAAGCAGGGTTTTGATGTTTCATTTTCATCTGACTCACTTGGCTTCAGGAACGGACATTTTGATGAGAATGGTGAATATCTGGCCGACAGGTTAACAGACGAGGCTATAAAATTTATAAATGATAACTCAGACGGTCCGTTTTTTCTTTATCTGTCACATTATTCCGTACATACGCCAATTGAAGCAAAAGAGGAACTAATTAAGAAATACCAGACAGCAGAACCGGATGGATGTCATAATAACCCTGTTTATGCAGCTATGATTGAGAATGTTGATGAGAGTGTTGGCAGGGTACTAAATACACTTGATGATCTTGGAATTGCTGATAATACAGTGGTGGTATTCTTCTCTGATAATGGAGGATATGGACCTGTAACATGTATGGATCCACTTAGAGGAGCAAAGGGTATGTACTATGAAGGTGGTATTAGGGAACCAATGGCGGTCAAATGGCCTGTCAGGGTTAAGGCAGGAACTGTATGTGAATCACCTGTTATTGGTCTTGATTTTTTCCCAACTTTTATGGATATGGCCGGAGCAACTATTCCTGAGAACAAGATACTTGACGGAATGAGTATATTACCCTTGCTGTTGGGAGAGAAATCAGTAGATAGGGATAAATTGTTCTGGCATTTCCCTGCCTACCTTCAAAAATATAAAGGAGGTATGGAAGATGCACGTGATACATTATTCAGAACCAGACCTGTGAGTGTTATCAGGAAAGGTGACTGGAAACTTTTGCTCTTTTATGAGGAATGGATGCTTGATGGAGGGGAGAAGAGCATAGCAACAAATAATGCTGTAGAATTATATAATCTGGCTGCAGATATAGGTGAAACAAATAATCTGGCCACATCTGATACTATCAGAAGAAATGAGCTTTTAAGCGACCTGTTTAAATGGTTAAAAGATATAAATGCACCTTTGCCGGGTGAAGAAAATCCGGATTATATTGATAAAAAATAATCAGATAATCATTTGAGTATAATCTCAATAGCCCCGTTACCACCCTGTGATCCGTATATAGCTGCCCTGGTACCATCAACGTATCTAATTGATTTAACATTTGACGGCACAACAAAAGATATATCAGAAACAATTATACCATCGACTACATAAAGAACCTCCTGGCTTCCTGTTAAGGAGTTCTGTTTTTGTGTGGTTACAATATTACCATTCACGTTTACATTAAATATTTCTATATCAATAAGTTCATATATGTTATTGTATATAGAGTAATCCTTTTCTCCTTTCAGATGATATTTCCTGATTGCTGAACTTAGGACTTCTTCGCTGATATGACCATTATGGATAGCATCGGAGAAACTGGTTCGATCATTGCTGTAAACCAGATCTATATAGGGATATTCGAGATCCTTCAATCTGACTTTTACATTATCAAATCCTTCAGCATTTACCAATAATTTATCCTTATCAGAGCAATAGATGCTGAACATCCCAAGGGAATCAGTATGGGTAATTTGATTTGTTTTACTTGTTGTTATCCTGACATTATTCAATGGGATCTTGCCAAAAGTGATAACCTTACCCCGAATATTATTCTGCCCATAAGTTGTTATGCATGTGCATATAAAAATTATCGATAGTGATATTTTTATGATTCTGCGCATAGTATATAAATTTTCAAATATTTTACTGTTATTAGAGACACTTATCTACTTATTACAACAGTAGTGTCATTATATTGTTTTTGGAGTTGCAATAGTTCATTATATAATTTATCTGTTATTTCATCATAACCTTCTTTGCCATAGATATTATTTATTTCAAGTGGATCCTGTTCAAGGTCGTATAGTTCCCACTGGTCTATATCATAATAGAAGTGGATCAGTTTATGCTTGTCAGTCCGTATACCGTAATGTCGCTTCACTGAATGTGGTCCCGGAAATTCAAAGTAATGGTAGTACAATGAGTTTCTCCATTCAGTATTTTTTGTCCCTTCAATCAAGGGCAATAATGATCTTCCCTGCATTTTCTCGGTTGGTCCCACACCGGCAAGTTCCAGGAAAGTAGGTGCATAATCTATATTCTGGACAAGCTCATCAATTTTGCCTTTACTGATTGCAGATGGCAGTCTCATTAATAATGGAGTTCTGAAAGATTCTTCATACATGAATCTCTTATCAAACCACCCATGTTCTCCAAGATAGAATCCCTGGTCGGAGGTATATACCACCAGTGTGTTTTCAGTAAGGTTGTTTTCATCAAGATAATCAAGCAGCCGACCTATATTTTCATCAACAGAAGCAATACATCTAAGGTAATCTTCAAGATATCTCTGATATTTCCACTCCAGTAAGGCATCACCTTTCAGATCAGCTTTTTTATAATATTCTATTTCATCCTTGTAAGCCTTATCCCATGCTTTTCTCTGTGCTTCATTCATCCTTTCAACCTGGTTGACAAAATACTTCCTCAGAGGGGTTTGTATTTCTCCTTCTTCATCAAGAAGCTTAAGATCATTGACAAGGTCAAGATTTTCCATGTGCATTTTCTGACTTGCAGCTGCTTCCCTGCCCTCATAGGTGTCATAGAAATTATCAGGAAGAGGAAACGTTACATCATTATACATATAAAGATGTGATGTGTCGGGCATCCAGCACCTGTGAGGAGCCTTGTGATGAACCAGGAGGCAAAAAGGTTTTTCACTGTTTCTTTCTTCTAACCAATTCAGGCTGTAGTCAGTGATAAGGTTGGTCACATAACCTTCAACTCGTTTTCTTTCCCCCATTTCAATAAAATCAGGGTTGTAGTAATCACCCTGTCCCGGTAGTATATTCCAGTAGTCAAATCCGGTAGGATCGCTGCCAAGATGCCATTTGCCAATCATTGCAGTCTCATAACCTGCGTCCTGCATGATTTTTGGGAATGTCATCTGTGATCCGTCAAATCTTTGTCCGTTAAGTCTTTGACCGTTCTCATGTGAAAATCTTCCGGTAAGCATAACCGCCCTGCTTGGTGAACATATTGAGTTGGTTACAAAACTGTTTGTGAACATTACACCCTCATCGGCTATCCTGTCAATATTAGGAGTTTGATTAAGTTCCCCGTTATAACTGCTTATTGCCTGATATCCATGGTCGTCCGTCATTATGTATATAATATTTGGCGGTGTGTTATCTTTCTCCCTGCTGACATTGGAGCAAGATGAAAAAAGAAGAATAACGAATATCAGTGGTATTACTGAATATTTTACTGTTCTATTCATTATGATTGCCATTTTCTTTGTTATCTCAAATACAATTTGCTACTATTATGCTATTATTGTAATTCCTTTGTTTTTATATTCTTGAACCATATTTTACTTCCATGGTCCTGTAATCCGATATGACCTGATTTTGCTTTTCCATACGCCGGATAATTTTTCCATTTACCTTTGTTTACTTTTTCTTCCCATTCATCATTCCATGCTGTGAACTCAACAATCTTTTTACCGTTCAGGTAATGTATTACTTTTCCATTATCAAATATTATTCTTGAGCTGTTCCACTGACCGACAGGGTTTAGCTCTTTCTGAGTTGTATCAGCTGGTGTCATAGCATAATCAGCACCGGTTGAATTATGCGGAGTAACGCCTCCCGGAAAACCTATATCATCAATTAACTGGTATTCAGGGCCTGAGAAATAAGTTGATTTCAGTCCAGGTCCTTCCATCACGTGGTACAGAATACCGCTATTGCCTCCCGGAGCCAGTTTCCAGTCTATTTTAAGATCGAAATTCTCATACTTGTCGATAGTTATTATGTCACCTCCGATATCACCTCCTTCACCGGCAGACATAAGTGTTCCGTCGACTACTTTCCATGCAGATGGTATTTCGGTCATATTATAACCTCTCCAACCATCGGTTGTTTTTCCATCAAAAAGTAATTTCCATCCTTCTTTCTTTTCCTCCCTTGTTAATTTGTTATCTTTTGGTCCTGGCTGGCAGGATGAAAGAATTGAAAAAATTACCAGAGTAAAAACGAGATATTTAAATTTCATCATTAAATTTATTATTTTAGTTACATTATTCAAATATAGATATAATACTGCATTTATTTGCTTTCGGATAATGATTTAATTATTATTGGAATATTACTATTTATGGCATTTATAATGTCAGGTCTAAGGTTGAAAAAAATATAAAATTTCTGTTAGACATTAAAATGAGTCTGTTTAAAGTCAAATACTCCAGTACACTTCTGTTATTTCTCTATCTTGTTTATCTCCCATTATATTCACAGGTAAATGATGCTTTCTCTATTCCTGCCTCTAAAGGTTTATCTGAACAATGGATATCGGCATTGAGAGACAGGGGTGAACCTGAAATCTGGAGTGGAGAGGATTTGAAGTACATAGGTATGCCTGTTGGAGGGATAGCCTGTGGTCAGCTTTACCTTGGAGGGGATGGCAGATTATGGTTATGGGATATTTTTAAAAGTAATTATAGCAGGGAGGATGTAAGAGCTTTGGGGCTTAAGTTAAACCTGATGACCATGAATGGTCATTACACTGAACCAGTGTTAGCAGATGGTGGTATTTACAGCACACGGAATGGTGCAGATGTTGACCAGGGTTTTATCATCAGGATAAATACAAAAGAAGGAACAGAAATACGCAGCCTTGACAGGCATGGTTTCCCGGGGGTGGAGTTCAGAGGGGAGTGGCCGCTTGGAAGGATTAAATACTGTGATCAGAATTTTCCACTGGATATCCATATGGAAGCTTTCTCGCCTTTTATTCCTCTGGATCCAAAAAACTCAGCACTACCGGCAACAGTTATATTATTCAGGATTAAGAATAATAGTAACGAAGAGGTCGGGGCAACTATTTTAGGATGGCTGCAAAATGCTACCTGCCCTTATGATAATGAGTCAGAGTTAGGTGAAAGGAAAAATAACCTGATCAGTCGGGAGGGACTGACTACATTGTATTGTGATATTGTCCCATCGGCTGGGAAAGGATTAGATACACATCATGGATACGGCTCAATGGCTTTAAGCCTGATAAGCGAGAAAAACAATTCTGTGATTGGTAATCCTGATGCAAACAGTGATAAACCTGGCGATGAATTCTTTGAAATATTTCATCCTGGTGCTTCAAAAAGTAAAAAATTGAACCGAAAGCTGGTTGGGTCAATAGGAAAAAAGATCGTTCTGGGGCCCGGAGAACAGGAAACACTTACATTCCTGTTAACATGGTATTTCCCATTACACCAGCAAAAGGATGGTGTTATGGCACGATTAAAAGGTTTTTCTGACTTAAACAGACATTATAAAGACTGGTTCACCGACGCATATGATGTGGCTTTATATATTAAAAGTAACTACGATTACCTTGTAGGTAATACAGTTAAATGGAATAAAACCTGGTATAACTCAACACTTCCTTACTGGTTTCTCGACAGGACAATGATACCAACAGATGCCCTTGCAACCCAGACTGTACACTGGTTTGATAATGGTAGGTTCTGGGGATGGGAAGGTGTAGAGAGCTGTGCCGGTACCTGTACACATGTGTGGAATTATGCACAGGCCCTTGCCCGCTTATTCCCGGGCCTGGAAAGAGATATTCGCAAGAGGGTTGATTATGGAATTGCTTTTGACAGTATAACAGGAGCAATAGGTTATCGCGGAGAAATAAACATGACACCTGCAATTGACGGACATGCTGGTGTAATAATCAGAACATGGCGGGAGCATACTATGACAACAGATAATAAATTCTTAGAAGAACTATGGCCTGATGTAAAAAAGGCTGCTAAATGGCTGATATCCAATGATCCCAATTCAAACGGAATGATCGAAGGAGCACAGAAGAATACACTTGATGCTAGTTGGTATGGTCCTAATGCATGGATCTCATCGGTTTATTGTGCAGCCCTAAAAGCAGCAGAACAAATGGCCATAAGGGTTGAAGATCTTTCATTTGCTGATTCATGTGGTTTTATTGCAGACAGAGGTTATAAGAATATACCTCATTCATTGTTCAACGGCGAATACTTCATTCATAAACCACCTGATTACAATAATATAAATTCAAATAACGGGTGTCATATCGACCAGGTGCTGGGGCAGTCGTGGGCTATACAAACAGGTTTGCCCAGGGTATTACCCGAGGAGGTAACCAGGCAGGCACTTAATTCAATCTGGAAGTATAACTCTGCTCCGGATGCGGGAACTTATGCCGTTAATCATAAAGCTATAAAGGGACATCGGGTATATGCATCTGAAGGTGAAGCCGGACTGATAATGGCCACATGGCCATATGGAGGTGATTCCCTTGCTGATCCGCGTATGAATGAAAAAATTGAAGATTTTGAAACATGGCTGGGAGCAGGAGGGTATTTTGATGAGTGTATGACAGGTTTTGAATATCAGGTAGCTGCACATATGATCTATGAAGGCGAACCGGATAGTAAAATGGTAAGAAATGGTCTGGCTGTAACACGGGCTATTCATGACCGGTATTCACCTGAGAAACGTAATCCATATAATGAAATTGAATGCGGTGACCACTATGCCCGGGCAATGGCAGCTTTTGGAGTGTACCTCGCTGCATGCGGTTTTAAGTATAATGGGCCGGAAGGGACACTGGGTTTCGACCCCAAAGTGTATCCCGGTAAATTCAGGGGGGCT
>DOZA01000117.1 GCA_003518245.1 Bacteroidales bacterium
TCATGCTTGACATGACACTAGTGTATTCCTTCCTTGTTCTATCAATGGGCTTTCATCGTAACCAAGAATTACACCGCTTTTTACTCGTGTTCTCCAACAATATCTTCCTGTTAGCAAGCCATATCTCGAAGGGGTGCAAACAGCGGAAGGAGAATGTGCATCTGTGAATAAAACACCTTCTGACGCTAGTTTATCAATATTTGGAGTGGGGATCAATGACTGATTATTATAACATCCTGCATCTCCGTATCCCATGTCATCTGCCATTATTAGCACTATATTTGGGAGTTTTTCACCTTTTCCTTTAATTTTTATTGTATAAGGAAATGCAAGAATTAAAACTGATGTAAGAAGTAAGAATCGTATCATAAATATATGTTCTTGCTAAGCTACCTTTTTGTGAATTTTTAAAAATACAATTTTTGCTTATACAAATAAAATTTCTCAGCAATTTATTTTCATTATAATTGAAATAGCTGTAGATTACAATATCCAACAATATTAACAAATATATATAGATTTAATTTATCTATAAAATTTATAATAATTATGTTTGCAACTCTGGCTTCGTTTACAATTAAGTCTAACATACTATATATACATAAGTCTCTTAGTATTTGTATATGTGCATACAGGGATACTCTTGATTCTTCTGCCAAGTATCCTATAAATACTTCAGTTATTGCTTTCTCACTTTAATAAACCAGACTAATATTCCATTAAAATGCATGAAGAAAATAAAAGAAAAAAGAAACGAATTTTCTATTGAAGTTGACTAAAAACAATAAAGAATACAAAATGAATTAGAGAAAACTTTAGGAACAGGGATACAAATATCAATTATTAGAAACTAGTAAAAAATACCTATACAATTAAACCATATATAAACACCTCATAAGAAAATAAACCAAATCTAGGTCTCGATATAAAAAATGTATTTCTATTATAAACTGATTATCAGGATATAATTATTTCTGAATTCTAAGCCCTGATTTCCAATCATTTAGATAAGTAATAATATATGCAGTTTCTTCATATTTTTTTTGTATATTTGCAACTTAAATTTTTAAAAATTATCAAATATTAAATAATATAATCTATGGCTAAGGTAAAAAGAGTTTACACTTTTGGAGATAAGAAAGCTGAGGGCAATACAGGTATGAAAAATTTGCTTGGTGGCAAGGGGGCTAACCTCGCTGAAATGAACCTGACAGGAGTACCTGTTCCTCCTGGCTTTACAATAACAACTGAGGTATGCACCGAGTATAATGAGATAGGCAGTGATAAAGTCATTGACTTACTAAAAGAAGATGTAGAAGCTGCAATAAAGAATATTGAAAACATAATGGGATCGAAATTTGGTTCCAGGGATAATCCATGTCTTGTTTCTGTACGATCAGGTGCAAGAGTATCAATGCCAGGGATGATGGATACAGTACTGAATCTTGGTATGAACGACGATGCTGTTCTTGGTCTTGCCAGCAAAACCGGTAATCCAAGGTTTGCCTGGGACTCATATCGCAGGTTTGTACAGATGTACGGTGATGTTGTATTGGGCCTTAAGCCGGAATCAAAGGAAGATGTTGATCCTTTTGAAGAAATAATAGAAGCCCTTAAGGAAGAAAGATGCTTAGAGAATGATGTTGACCTGACGGTTGATGACCTTAAATTACTGGTAACAAAATTTAAAAAAGCCGTAAAAGATAAAACCGGCCACGATTTTCCAACTGATCCATGGGAACAACTGTGGGGAGCTATCGGTGCTGTTTTTAACAGCTGGATGAACCAGCGTGCTATTTACTACCGCCAGATCAATAATATACCGGAAGAATGGGGCACGGCAGTGAATGTGCAGGCAATGGTATTTGGTAATATGGGTAAAAAATCGGGTACTGGAGTAGCATTTACCCGCGATGCAGCCACCGGTGAAAACCTTTTTAATGGTGAATATCTTATTGATGCCCAGGGCGAAGATGTTGTTGCCGGAGTGAGAACACCACAACAGATAACACGTGAGGGATCACTTCGATGGGCTAAGCTGGCAGGCAAAACAGAAGAAGAAAGAGTTGCTAAATATCCATCTCTTGAAGAAGTAATGCCGGAAGCTTACCATGAACTGTTTAATATACAGAAAAAGCTCGAAGATCATTATGGTGATATGCAGGACCTTGAATTTACTATCCAGGATGGTAAACTATGGCTCCTCCAGACAAGAAATGGAAAACGTACAGGTGGTGCAATGGTAAAAATTGCCATGGACCTGCTTAAAGAAGGTAAGATAGATGAGAAAACCGCACTGCTCAGACAGGAACCTAATAAGCTTGATGAGCTCCTCCACCCTGTCTTTGATAAAAAAGCCCTGGCAAACGCCAAAGTTGTGGGTAAAGGATTACCAGCATCCCCGGGTGCTGCTACAGGTCAGATAGTCTTCTTCGCTGACGAAGCAGATAAATATACCAACTCCATACTTGTAAGAATAGAAACATCACCTGAAGATCTGGAAGGTATGAATATAGCAAAGGGAATTCTTACCGCACGTGGGGGCATGACATCACACGCTGCCGTTGTTGCTCGTGGTATGGGTAAATGCTGTGTTTCAGGTGCAGGTAATATTTCTATTAACTATAAAAACCGCACAATGAAAGCTGGCGATATAACCTTTAAAGAAGGTGACTGGATATCACTGAATGGAAGTATAGGTGAAGTCTATGAATCAAAAATAGCTACAATTGATCCACAGATGGGTGGTGATTTTGGTGAGATAATGGAACTTGCTGAGAAATACACCAGGATGGATGTAAGAACCAATGCTGATACACCCAAAGATGCAAAGGTGGCAAGAAAATTCGGTGCCAAGGGCATCGGGCTTACAAGAACAGAGCACATGTTCTTTGAAGGTGACAGGATAAAGGCAATGAGAGAAATGATACTTGCTGAGAACGAAAAGGACAGGCGCAAAGCTCTTGATAAAATATTACCTTACCAGAGAGAAGATTTCGAAGGTATACTTGAAGCAATGGAGGGATATGGAGTAACTATCAGGCTGCTTGATCCACCACTTCATGAATTTGTGCCTCATGAAAAGGAGAACCAGTCAGAAATGGCTGAAGAATTAGGAATATCACCCGAAGAAGTTAAACAAATAGTAGACTCACTGCATGAATTTAACCCCATGCTTGGTCACCGCGGCTGCCGCCTGGGAAATACCTATCCTGAAATAACAGAAATGCAGGCAAGAGCAATTATTGAAGCTGCCTGTAACCTTAAAAAGAAAGGTATTGATGCTAAACCCGAGATAATGGTTCCGCTCATTGGTACAGTTGAAGAACTTAAGATGCAGGAAGAGATAATACGTATTGTTGCTGAAGAAGTATTTAAAGAAAAAGGTATTAAGGTTGACTACCTTGTTGGTACAATGATTGAAATACCACGTGCTGCTCTTACTGCAGATAAGGTGGCAGAGGTAGCCGAGTTCTTTTCATTCGGGACCAATGACCTTACACAGATGACATTTGGCTATTCAAGGGATGATGCAGGTAAATTCCTCCCTATATACCTTAAGAAAGGAATACTGAATGATGATCCATTCCAGATACTTGACCAGGAAGGTGTAGGTCAGCTTGTAAGAATGGGTACCGAGAGAGGACGTGCAGCAAGGAAAGACCTCAAAATTGGTATCTGCGGAGAACATGGTGGCGAACCCAGTTCAGTTGAATTCTGTCATTCTGTTGGAATGAATTATGTCAGCTGTTCACCTTTCAGGGTGCCAATAGCAAGGCTGGCTGCAGCACAAGCAAATATAAGATAAATTGAGTTAATGGATTATTCCACTATTCCATTTCAAGATATAGCTCGTAATCCAGGCTGAAAATATCATTTATAGCCCTGTCAGCTATGTTTTTAAAGAATTTGGTTGAGCCATAACGTACATCAAATAATGTACGGTCTATATCAATATGACCTGTAACGATTAAGGCTTTATCTGATTCTG
>DOZA01000237.1 GCA_003518245.1 Bacteroidales bacterium
AAATGCTACGCTAACAGAAGAGCTGTAAACAGCAAGAAGGGAATAAATCATAAATACTACAATTATTCCCCACACTACTCTGTCTCCCTTGAATAATCCACCAAACACTATTTTCATATCAGTCGGTATTACAGGTTTCTGACTGCTTCTTTAAATTTCCTTCCTCGGTCTTCATAGTTATCAAATAAGTCAAAGCTTGCACATGCAGGAGAAAGAAGAACAGTATCACCTGTTGAGGCCAGGTAATAGGCTGACTTTACTGCTTCAGGCATTGACATTGTCTCTACAATAGTGGGCACTATACCTTTAAAGGCATCTATCAGCTTGTTATTCTCCTTGCCCAGACAGACTATAGCTTTTATCCTTTCCTTTGCCAGCCCGTGCAGCTCTGAATAATCATTGCCCTTATCTACACCTCCTGCTATCCATACTACTTTGTTTGTCATACATTCAAGAGCATACCATGAAGAATTAACATTGGTAGCTTTTGAGTCATTAATAAAATTAATACCATGTACAGCTATTACAGTTTCAAGCCGGTGTTCCACTCCCTGGAAGTAAGTCAGGCTTTCCCTGATAATTTCTTTCCGTATGTTCAATATCTTACCTGCTATTGCTGCGGCCATAGAGTTATAGGTATTATGGCGGCCTTTAAGTGCCAGGTCATAAATAGTCATAATTCTCTCGGTTTTATTGTGAATGGATAGGTTCAGATCATTATTTTCAATATATCCTGCCATACCTTTTATCTTATGCTCAGAAAAAGGCATCAGCTGCACTTCATATGAGCGAATTGATAATTCTTTAAGGATAACAGGATCATCGGCCCAGTATATTAAGTAATCATCAGATGTCTGGTTGTTTATTACCCTGAACTTAGAATTGATATACTCCTGGAAAGTATTACCATACCTGTCCAGGTGGTCAGGTGTAATATTCATTAAAACAGCTATATCAGCTTTGAATTCATACATACCGTCGAGCTGGAAACTGCTTAACTCGATAACATAGTATTCATAATTACCTGTAGCAACCTGCCTCGCAAACGATATTCCTATATTACCTGCCAGTGCTACATTCAGACCATTCCTTTTTAATATGTCATATATAAGATTTGTAGTGGTCGTTTTACCATTACTGCCGGTAATACATATTTTCTTTGCTTTTGTATACTTTCCTGCAAACTCGATCTCGGAAATAATCTTTTTACCTGCTTTAATTAACTCATTAACAGGCCATTTATCACCTGCTATACCCGGGCTCTTTATAATCAGGTCAGCTTTCAGAAGCTTTTCAATACTGTGTTCTCCTTCTTCATACTTAATTGCATACGCATCAAGGTCTGCCCTGTATTTATCCTTGATGGTCCCCCTGTCAGAAACAAATACATCATACCCCTTCATCATAGCCAGGATAGCTGATCCTGTACCACTTTCACCTGCCCCAAGTATGATAACTTTCTCTTTCATTATCTGATTTTCAATGTTACTACACTCAATACTGCGAGCATAATTGCGACTATCCAGAACCTGGTAACAATCTTTGCTTCCGTATAACCTTTCATCTGGTAATGATGATGCAGGGGAGCCATCAAAAAGACTCGTTTCCCTTCTCCTGTTCTCCTCCTTGTCCGTTTGAACCAGCTTACCTGTATCATAACCGAAAGACTTTCTGCCAGGAATATCCCGCATAGTATTGGGATTAACAATTCCTTTCTAATTATTATTGCAAAAACAGCTATGATACCTCCAAGTGCGAGGCTGCCCGTATCACCCATAAACACCTGGGCAGGATAGGAATTGTACCACAGGAAGCCTATAGTGGCCCCAATAAACGCACTGGCAAATATCACCAGCTCCCCTGTGAAAGGGATGTACATAATATTCAGGTAATCGGCATATATGATATTACCCGACACATAGGCAAGCACTCCGAGGGTTATACCTATTATTGACGAAGTGCCAGTTGCCAGTCCATCCAGCCCATCAGTAAGATTGGCCCCGTTAGACACACCTATAACTATGAAGATTGTTACAATAACAAAGACTATCCAGCCTGCATTCTGCCTGTTTTCTTTTTTTATAAAGGGAACCAGCCATGAATAATCAAACTCATTATTCTTTACGAAAGGGATTGTTGTTTTAGTACACTTTATATCGTTGGTTACATAATCGCCTGTTTGATCAATATTGGCTGCCTGCAGGTATTCTGAAGACTGAGTAATACTCATTTTCTCTACTTCAACAATCTCACGCACCACAACCTGATCACTGAATAATAATGTTACTCCGACTATAAGCCCCAGCACCATCTGCCCGGCTATTTTAAACTTACCGGCCAGGCCTTCTTTATTCTTTTTGAAAATTTTAATATAGTCATCAATGAATCCTATAAGGCCAAGCCAGAAAGTAGTTACCAGCATAAGTATTACATATATATTATCAAGCCTGGCAAACAGTAGTGTGGGAACAATTATTGATGCGAGTATTATCAATCCTCCCATTGAAGGAGTACCTTCTTTCTTATACTGTCCTTCAAGGCCAAGATTACGCACCACTTCACCTACCTGCTTAATCTGTAAATAATTTATTATTCTCTTACCCAGAAGAAGTGATATAAGCAATGAAGTAATAACAGCAGCAGCCGAGCGGAAAGATATGTATTCAAAAACCCCTGCGCCGGGTATATTCAATGATTCCAGATATTTAAAAAGATAATATAGCATTGTTAATATATTAATTTGCCGACATAAATATTTTCCTTAATTCTTCCCTGTCATCGAAATGGTAACGATGTCCTTTTATCTCCTGGTAGGTTTCATGACCTTTCCCGGCTATAAGTATTATATCATCCTCATTTGCCATCATAGTTGCTGTTCTTATCGCCTCACGCCTGTTGGTTATTCTCAGGACCTTAGACTGCATTTTTACAGGCACCCCCCTGATCATATCATCAATTATCTTTTCGGGATCTTCATTACGTGGGTTGTCAGATGTTAATATTACCCTGTCACTATGGGCAACACTTATCTTTGCCATTAGTGGTCTCTTACTACAATCGCGGTCGCCACCTGCGCCAACAACAGTTATAATATTATTGCCTTCATGTTTTATTTTATTTATTGCTGACAGAACATTATCAAGTGCATCAGGTGTATGGGCATAATCAACCACAGCTGTTTTACCCGAAACCGATCTTATAACCTCAAACCTTCCTGGCACAGGCTTAAGCCTGCTTATATTAGTAAGAACCTCAAGGCGGTCCTGACCAAGTAGGTCAGCTGCAGAAGCTGCTGCCAAAAGATTATATGCATTGAACTCGCCTATAAATGTTGTCCACACTTCATGGTTATCGAACTTAATGTTCATTCCATCAAACCTGTGTTCAATTATCCTGCATGTATAATCAGCCACGGTTTTTAATGAATATTCATATTTATCAGCCTTGCAGTTCTGCAACATTATTTTTCCATTGTTGTCATCTGCATTTACCAGTGCCAGCGAACCAGCAGGCAGGTGATCAAAAAACTCTTTTTTTGCTCTCAGGTAATTATCAAACGTGCCATGGTAATCGAGATGATCATGACTTAAATTTGTAAATATCCCCATACTGAAAGTCAGGCTCGTTATCCTTTTCTGCACTACCGCGTGAGAACTTACTTCCATAAATGCATATTCACAACCTGATTCAATCATTTCTCTTAATAGCCTGTTAATCTTAACAGGGTCAGGTGTTGTAAGCGTAGCTTTAACTTCTTTTCCTGCTATATAATTTGAAATAGTTGATAATAAACCGACCTTGTATCCCAGCATTGTGAATATCCTGTATAAGAGACTTGCTGTTGTCGTCTTACCATTTGTTCCTGTAATTCCTACAAGCTTTATTTCCGCTGAAGGGTTATCGTAATAATTTGATGCACAAACTGCAAGAGTATAAGCAGAATCGCTGACCCTGATCCAGCATACGCGCGGGTCTGCATGCCCCGGTACAGATTCGCATATTACTGCTTTTGCACCCTGCCTGACAGCGTCATCAATATACTTATGACCATCAGTTTTTGTTCCCCTTACAGCAATAAAAAGGTCACCCCTGGCTACCTCTCTGGAATCGAAGCATATACCCGACACAGAAATATCATTCACAGTACCCTTAACTGTGTAATCAATGCCATTCAATATTTCTGTAAGACTTTTCATCAATTACTTAATTCGATGTTTATTGTTGATCCTGATTGGATCCTTATTCCCGGACGCTGCGACTGCCTGACAACGCTGCCCCTGCCTTTTACTGTCACTTTTAGTCCTGAATTTTCAAGTAAGAATAGAGCATCTTTAAGGCCCATCCCAATGACATTTGGGACCAGGTTTTCTATCAGCTCCATCTCTTCCAGTTTGAGCATTTCATTATCATTATTCGTTTCAACCCATTCTCCCATCCCATTGTATTGATGATCAATACCCAACTCAGCCAACAGGTATTTCGTATCATCACCATATCCTTTCTTTACTTTCGGAAAGCCATGCCCGGGTTCCCCAGGTTCGTTAAAAAACTGTGTGGCATATACTTTATCAGCTATTTCCTTAAATACCGGGCCTGCAACAAGGTTACCGTAATAAACTGAGTTTGAAGGAGCATTAACAACCACCATGCATGAATAAACAGGTTTGTCAGCCGGGAAATAACCAACAAATGAAGCCTGGTATGACACTTTGCCACCATGTTTATATCCGTATTTATCATTGGCTATCTGTGCTGTTCCTGTTTTGCCGGCTATTTTATAAGTGTCATTGTTCAGGTTTTTAGCCGTACCATTTTTAACCACCCCTTCCAGTAAGACCTTTACTTTCTCAATGGTGGAACGGGAACAGATAGCAGGGTTAAGTACTTCAACATTAACCTTCTTTATTGTCTCACCATGATACTGAACCTCCTTCACTATACGAGGTTTCACCATTCGACCCTCATTCGCAACAGCATTATAAAAAGTAAGAATCTGTAGAGGCGTCAACTGTACTTCATAGCCATGCGACATCATAGGCAGTGAAATACCTGACCAGTATTTATCACCCGGGTAACGGATCAATGGTATTCCTTCTCCCTTAATATCAATACCCAGTTTTTCATTCAGGCCCATCCTGTACAACCTGTCAACATAATCGCCCGGCCGGCTTTTGTAATTCTCGTAGATTATTTTTGCTGTCCCGACATTGGATGATTTTTCAAAAACCTCCCTAACACTCAGCTTACCATAGCCTTTTCTCCTTGTATCCCTGATAGTTTTATCATAGTACCTTACTTTTCCGTCACCTGTGTCAATCGTATCATCAAGCTGGATAAGCCCATCTTCAAGAGCCGCCATAAAAGAAGCTAGTTTAAAGGTTGAGCCCGGTTCGGTGCTTTCACCAACAGCATAATTATATGATTCATAATAATTGCCATCATCTCCTATCTCAAGGTTTGTTATAGCCTTTATATCCCCTGTTTTAACTTCCATCAGTACAACTACTCCATGATGGGCATTATGCTTAATGAGCTGTTTTCCCAAGGCTGTTTCAGCCACATCCTGAAGGTCAATATTTATGGTAGTAAGAATATCATTCCCATCCCTGGGTTCAACAGAATTTTCATTGTTTACAGGCATCCATGCCCCACCTGTAAGACGCTGCTTCAATACCGATCCGCTAATCCCGGTAAGTTCAGCATCATATGCACCCTCCAATCCTACAACATTACCAGCTCTTCCTTTTGTCAGGTATCCTATTGTACGGCTGGCTAGCCTGAGGTGTGGTCGAATCCTGATATTCTCATTCTCAGCTATAAAACCACCTTTATACCTTCCCTTCTCGAATACCGGTAGCTTTTTTAACTCCTTAAGGGTATTGTGGCTCACCCTTCTTTTTATGAGGTAATATCTTTCTCCCTTTCTTCTTGCCCTGGCAAGGTCTCGTTTCCACTCAGCAGCAGACTTAAGGCCTACTATCCTGGATAAACCATCACATAGTCCATCAATGCCCTGGACCCATGTATTTTGCTCCATCCCGGTACTCCTGGTATCAACATAAACTGAATAATATGGAACAGAACTGGCCAGTAACCTTCCGTCATCAGATAAAATATCACCCCTATTTGCCGGTACAATGTCTGTCTTATAAACAAATTCTTCACCAAGCTCAGCCCATTTATCCCCTTCAACGTACTGGATAATAATTATCCTTGCAAGTATACCGAATGCAATAATAAGCATGATGATATACATTACTCCGCTACGCCATATTATGTCATCCCTTAATGCCATATTTACTTTTTAATCACTATTTTATATGGTGGTTCCTTCAATTCTTCAAGCTCCAGTCCGCGTTGGTTAATAAGCCTGTTTACCTGTGACTGTTTGCTTAAATACATAAGCTCAGATGTGGTAGCCATAGCCTCTGCTCTTAATTCTTTTACCTCTTCCTGAAGCAGGTCGGTTTTCCTTATTATTTTTNNGATTCGGCATGGAACCTGCTAGCGATATACAAGGCCCCCAGGATGGTCAGCATAAATAGATATGGAAGGTTGCCCAGGATAATTTTCTCACTGAATAATGAACCGCTTATCAGACTTTTAATAAAGCCTTCACCCCTGGAATGATTATCATTCGAACCGATTTTCTTTCCTGTTGCCATCTTTATTTCTTTTCAGCTACTCTTAGTTTTGCACTTCTTGCCCTCCTGTTATTGCTTATCTCTTCCTCTGATGGTGTTATAACCCTTTTGTTTACCAATCGGAAAGGGCTGGCAGGGTTACCATAAAAGTCCTTTTCCTGCTGTCCTTCAAAATTGCCAGTCCTGAAAAAGTTTTTTACCAGCCTGTCTTCTATCGAATGGTATGTAATTACCACTA
>DOZA01000122.1 GCA_003518245.1 Bacteroidales bacterium
GGTTCTTATATATAACGATAACACTGGTTAGCAATACCTGCTATTAAACCTTAAATAAGGTTATACTCGATTGTAATACTGAACCTCACCCTTACGGGGACATCTCTCTGGAGGCCCGGTTTCCAAAGAGGTGAACTGTTTACTACATTAAGTGTCTCTTTGTCAAGTTTAGGATGAAGGCCCCTCATTATTGAGGCATTTGTCACTGATCCGTCAGGCTCGACAACAAACATTACAAAAACCTTACCTTCCACCCTCTCCTGTATCAGCTCTCGGGGATACTCAACTCTTTTCTGGACCCATTCCTTGAATTTGTTAGCGTCACCACCCTGGAAAGTCGGCATCTCCTCTACAACAACGAAAACAGGGTCACTTTTCTTAACCTCTTTTTCCTTTTTTCCCTCTACCTGTGAGTATAAAAAATAAGAAGCAAATAAAATAAGCAATAAAAATGTTATTAATCTTTTCATTATATTATGTTTTTACTTTTATTAATAGGTTCATTACCTGAATCGTTCCCGTACTATTACCAAACCATTACATGCATTATTTCCAAATAATGAAAGTGCACTACCCGAGTCCATATAGTAATGAACAGTTGTCCTGTCCTTATCCAATGCCTCTATTTCTTCTTTACCCAGGATACCTTTAAAACCGGCAATTATCAGAGGGTAATCATTTGCCGATTTAAAATCCTTGAGAAAATCCGCCAGTGAGATCTTAATATGCTGATCTTTAGTTATCAACCACGAAAATCCATCATTTGCCTTGTTACCAAGAAAATTCATCTTACTATCACCATTGAACTGAACTTTCATACCATAATACTTTTTCCCATAGTATTTCTTAAACTCCCGCAAATTAACTATCTCATTATTTAAAATGTACAAAGGCTCCTTATTCTCCTGTACTGCCCTGATGTCAAATATTGACATATTATTGGATCCATATGCTTTACCAGGTTCTACAGAGGCTACATTAGGAGTAAGTTTGTAGTCAAGTTTTATGGTAAACACGAATTTTTTTGTATTCCATTCAGCAACATCCAGTTCACCTATCCTTTTTGCAATCTTCTTACCCTCTTCTTCAAGGATTTTCTGGCATTCAGCTTTACTTAATTCACTTTTTGCAATATCCGGATCTGCTTCAAGTGCAACAATCAGAAAGTCTTCCAGTATTGGAGAAGAAACCTTCCCGGCATTATCAATTACCTTTATCTCTTTTATTTCTCCACCGGACATTTGTAATTCGACATATACTTCACCCTGGTAATTGTGAAGAGCAACTTCGACAGGATATTTTGCAAGAAACTTATCAAAGTAATTTCTTATGCCATGTTCCGAGATTGTTGAGAACAAGGATTTCTTGTGTTTCTGGACCAGTGAGTATGAGCCAGCTGTGACAGTAGCCATTAATATTATTATTGCAGGTATCAGAAATAAATTCTTGATTTTTGCAATACTTCTGGTTTTCTTTTTATTCATCATGATTATTCTATTTCTTAAAGTTTGTTTACTGAAATTATTTGCCATAGGAAGGATCCTCTTTTTAGAACTAAATTCTAACAGTGATAGCTGATAGTTCCTGAGGTTGTTGCAAGTATCTGAAACAACCTGGTCTGCAAGGTATTCATGGTTTTGTCTTACGTGTCTTCTTAAAAGCCAGGCAAGGGGATTGAACCATTGAAAAGCCAGAAATAATTCAGTGAAGAATAAATCTATATAATGTGCCTGCCTGGTATGAACCAGTTCATGCTCAACGATGTTATGAATATCAGTCTCATCGTATTCGTCCTCCGGTATTACGATATACTTAATAAATGAAAATGGGGAAACATCCCTTTCGGTCAGATATATATTATTACCATCCAGCTTTATTCTTTTACTTCTCAGAATAAGCCTGCATACAGTCAAAACAGCCCATAGAGTCCTTGCTATTAATAAAACCAGCCCTGCTAAATAGATATAAAATATTATATCTGTATAGGATATTTTATTGATTGTTTCAGATATACCTGTTTCTATATAATAAGATGAAACAGAGAATGATTGTATGGTAGAAATACTGGCAATATCCCCGGTGGAGGCAGGTACCGGTGAACTAAAATCTATCATAGGGATAATAACAGGTAATACCATAGTAACTAAAAGTATTATCCTGTTCCTGGTATAGAATGTCTCCTTATTGAACAGCAAAGCATAACATAATAATAACAGGGATGTTCCAATAGCTACTTTAATCAAATAGAGAAGGAAATTTTCCATGATCTAGCTTTTTTTTGCCGACTCAATTAATTCAATAATATCCTTTAGTTCTTCAGGGCTTATATCTTTATTCTCAGCAAAGAATGAAACAACGTTCTTATAGGAAGAGTCGAAGTACTTCTTAACGAAATTCCTTATATGATACTTTCTGTATTCTTCCTTGCTTATTACAGGGTAGTATTCATGGGTCTTTCCATAGGATTTATAGTTAACAAACCCTTTCTTTTCCAGAATCCTTACTATTGATGAAATAGTCGTATACGGCAGGTCAGGATCAGGCAGCCTGGCTATTATGTCATTTACCATTGCTTTACCCAGGTCCCAGATTATCTGCATTATTTGCTCTTCTCTTTTTGTTAAATTTTTCATACAATAAAGATATACGTATTTTTTAGTTTTACTACTTGTTTATACGTTATTTTACTTAAAATCCAGTAATAAATATTGATTCTAAATAACGAAAAAAACTTTGAATGCAAGGTCTCAGCCATAATTAGTGGGGCTTCATAATAAAAACCTTCCCTACGTTTGCAGTATTGGTTTTTTTATATTATGGTGATAATGCTTTCGACTGCGATGCATTCGTATTTGGGTGGGGTGGTATTCCCCCGGGGGGACCGGATATCGCCTATTATCCCCTTGATAGGGGGAACCTTTGAGAATTTTATGTATCTTAGTAGAGACGTTGCANNGCAACGTCTCTACTAACAAATTGATAATATGAACCGGTTTTTATTGAGAAGGACCCTGTTGATTGTGGCTCTGGTAATGATTATGTCTGGAGTAATGGCACAGGAGACCCCTTTTTCCAAAGGGGTGAACCTTACGGGTTGGTACCAGGCCGGTAACGCCAGGAAAGTGCATTATAAAAAATACTCCAAACAGGATTTTATCAATATCAAAAGCCTGGGATTCGATGTGATACGCCTGCCTATAAACCTGCATTATATGACAGATGGCGCACCTGACTATACCCTCGATAACATCTTCCTTGAAAACCTCAACCTGGTTGTGGACTGGGCTGAAGAGCTGCAGATACACCTTATACTTGACAACCATACTTTCAGTCCTTCAGTTGATACAGATCCAGGAGTCGGCACTATCCTCAACAAGGTCTGGAAGCAGATGGCAATCGAATTCGTTAACAGGTCGGAATATATATATTATGAAATTCTTAACGAGCCTCATGGCATCTCCGATATTTCCTGGAACAATATTCAAAGAACTGTCATCGAGACCATCAGGGAGCACGATAACAACCACTATATATTTGTGGGGCCTGCAGGATGGAACAGCTATAACAACCTGGCAGCCATGCCTGAATACGATGATGATAAGCTGATATATACGTTTCATTTTTATGATCCCTTCCTTTTTACCCACCAGGGGGCTTCATGGAACACACCATCCATGCTGGAAATAGAAAATATCCCTTTCCCCTATGATGATTCTTCAATGCCATCAATGCCATCCTCTTTCGAGGGAACATGGGTGGAAGGTCTGTATGATAATTACCCCAACGATGGCAATGCTGCCAAGGTCAGGGAACTTTTAGATATTGCTGTGGCGTTCAGGGAAGAAAGGCAGGTCCCCATCTTCTGTGGTGAGTTCGGTGTATACCAGCTCAACAGCGATGAAGAAGACCGGGTGAGGTGGTACAATACCGTTGCCCATTACCTGGACTCAGTGAATATTGCATGGACCATGTGGGATTATCATGGTGGTTTTGGATTGTTCGAGGAAAACAGCAATGGCCTTTTCGAGCATGATCTCAACGTCCCGTTGCTTGAGGCTATGGATCTTAATATACCGGAACAAACTGAATATAAAAAGCTACCGGATTCTACAGGTTTTGTAATATACAATGACTATCTCTCAGATTTTATTAATGAGGTGTCATACACCGATGGTATACTGGATTATTTCTATAATGTATATCCTAATAGCGGAAAGTATTGCATACATTGGACTGGTGCCAGCCGATACCAGGCTATTGCACTTGATTTTATTCCCGACAAGGACTTTACAAAGCTTGTAAACGAAGATTATGCATTTGATTTTGTAGTCAGGGGAAATGATCCTATGATATCTTTTGAAGTCCGGTTTATTGACTCAAAAACAGATGATCCGAACGACCTTCCCTGGCGTAATGGAATTACCATAAGAAATAGCAGAGTAAGCTTCGATAACATGTGGCATCATCTTCATATTCCTTTACAGTACTTAACTGAAAAAGGGGCATGGGATGGTGAATGGCATGATCCAATTGGTGAATTCGACTGGTCGGATATTGACCGCCTTGAGATTGTTCCTGAAGAAGGAGACCTGGGCCAGGCACATCTTTTATTTGACCAGATATATGTTACCGATATGGATACTGTAAGCACTGATCCTTTTACCGGTATTGATGGTAAGCTGCCATACCCGGGCAGCAACGATCCCTGCAATATTAAGATCTACCCGAATCCTGCCAGTGAATATCTGACGATTGAGTGCAAGACCGAAAACGAGATAAATATCAGCATAAGGGACATTAACGGCAGGAAAATTTTACAGAAAAGGTTTACAGACTCAATC
>DOZA01000223.1 GCA_003518245.1 Bacteroidales bacterium
GTAAGGCCGAAGGCCTCATCGAAGGGCGTTTCTCGTTCCGGCCGGCTGTCAATTCAACCACTAAACCACTAAACCCTAAACAAAAAAATAGGGTGGTCCCGAATACTCGGGACACACCCCTGTTCATGATAACACCAGAACCTGACATGAACATTTTCTTTTCTTAAACCCTACCTTCCTGTTTCCATTTGAAAGACTCCATACCTGTGTGGTATGCTGCATCCTTGTGTCTTTATTATTGTTAATACAATAACAGAAAAAATTTCAGGAAGTCATAAATCTTAAACTATCTTCTTGATTAAATGTTATTTATCAATAAAACAGTCTTGCTATTCTCTTGTTAAAAATTAAGAGTATCAGCAGCACTATACTCCATTGGAATATACATGACATAAAGGAAAATGGCCTGAAAGGATTATACCATTCACCGGGCACAAATGATTGTAACAACCACCAGAAAAGAAGGATGGTGGCTGCAACAGGTATAAAACCACTAATTACATATACCCACCAATTACCTATTTTACGGTCCTTAGCTGTCTGGTTAATCTCCATTCTTACTTTTTGAGTACCCTGTTTAACAATCAGGAACGCTATCAATGCTCCCGAAATCATTAAAGCAACTCCCCATACAAAATCCTGGTTACTCAGAAAGTCAAGGTTACGTGCAGACGGGATACCAAACAGGAAAACAAGTATCACAATAACAGCAATTGCCCTGTTTCTTTTCATACCGGTATCAATCAATACCCTGGTAGGCAATTCAAGCTGTGCTATAAGAGATGAAAATCCCGCAAAGGTAAGTCCGAGAAAGAAAAGTATTGATAGTATACCGCCCCCAAACATCTTTTCAAATAACTGTGGCATCCATATGAAGGTAAGGCCTGTTGATGCCGGGCCACTGTTTTTCATGATATCCAGCACTTCAGGACTTGTCATACCCATTTCGTGCTTGAGGACGGCAAATACGGTACCGAATATCATTATTCCTGAGAGTATTGAAACAGTATTATTCCCTATACCTGTAAGAAAAGCATTACCAACAGCTCCATGTTCTTTCTTCATATAAGCTGCATAAGTAAGGAATAATCCCCAACCAGCACCTGTATCCCATGCATTCTGTGTTAATGCATCAAGCCATATCCTTGGCTGACCCAGTTGCGACCATTGTGGTTTAAAAAGATATGCCAGCCCCTCTCCTGCTCCCGGCAGGGTGACTGCCCTGATAACACTCAGTATTACTATAACCAGCAATGATGGTATGAGTATCTTATTAACCTTTTCTATAGATCGTATACCTCTCCATATGGCAAGTGCTCCAAATCCAATGGCAATCATATGAGTAAGTATGGGCCATACACTACCCTGGTATGATTCCCAGATAGTCATTGCTGACTCGAAACTGTCCGGAAGAGGATTAAAGAGCATATACACAAAATAATAAATACACCAGCCAACTACCACGGTATAGAAAAAGGTGATGATAAGCGGGACTATTGCCACGAATGATCCCATCCATGCAAACTTTTTACCTGCTCCTTTGAGGAATACACCAACAACACCTGACCTGTACTTACGACCCGAGGCATATTCAGCAATTATTAAAGGAATACTCCACAGGAAAAGAAAGCATACCCAGGCTATCAGGAAGGCTCCTGCCCCATTTTCGCCGGCAGCCTGGGCTACAATACGTGGGAATCGCCATATATTCCCTGTTCCCACAGCCACACCCATGGCGCTTAAAAGAAAACCCCATCTGCTTGTAAATCTCTGACCTGTAGATTTATCTAATGTTTTACCCATTATCTGTTTATGATTTTGGTGATATACTCATTTGCCAGATCTGTATTATCTTCCTTAAGCCCTGATATAAGAATAACAAGTTCAGTTTCCCATGAAAGGTATACAAAACCATTATAACCATCTTCGAAATAGAATTTCCCTCCCGTCTCAGCACCCGGAGAAAGACCATATTTTGACAGGTACAGATCAAGCATATGATGGTTTTCCTCATCTGTATTTTCAGTAAACAGGTAAATTGTAAAACGGTTATTGTCAATATTATAATTAGCTCTGAAAGCCTTATTCAAAAATTCGTGACCCAATACGTTCTCAGCTATGTACATCTCTGAATTATCCTGCTTGCCTTTACCGGGAAACATTGCCAGCTCAACAGGAAAATCAGAGCTTCCATCAAGCATTGCTTCAGTCTTAATAGCCAGTTCATCCAAGGCTGCCAGTATTTTCTTCTTATCAGAGTTGGTTGTAATCTTTACATAATACTTTCCCTTAAGGAAATGTATCAGTCCTTTCTCATGGTAGGCCTGTATCCCCAGTTTGAAAAAATTATAAGAAGGAGCCCTTTCCATTGCATATATACCAAAAGCAAGATTTTCATTTGCATGATGATAAATCTCGAGTTTTATATTATGTTTCTTTCCATTATTATAATCAGCAACATTCAATTCTTTGAATCCTAACGCATTATAACTGTCTGCCGCTCCATTTATATAATCCCATAAATTGTCCGGAGTATATACCGGATAAGCAGTATCGATATCAAACCTGTTTAATACAGGGTATTCAAATCCCTGGCTATACAATATTGAAACCCGCATAAATATTATAATACAGAGGGCTAATAGAACCCTCCAAAAATTACTTCTTT
The DNA here is from genome assembly GCA_003518245.1 of Bacteroidales bacterium. Taxonomy (GTDB): domain Bacteria; phylum Bacteroidota; class Bacteroidia; order Bacteroidales; family VadinHA17; genus UBA9300. Next base: position 2,669 of record DOZA01000223.1, read on the forward strand.
TCATATCCTTTATTCAGATTAAATTATAAAACATTCCGGCACCTCAAGCAGACAAATAATATCAATATTTTTTGATCTAATTCATTATTAGTCTGATTACTGCAGTTTTCTTATCCTTACATCTATTCCTGTTCCCTTCAGTAATTCAATAATAACACCTGTATCAGTTGATCCGAAATGATAAGGGTAAAGAATACCGGGATTTATCATCCTGGCAGCATCAGCTGCCATTTCAGGAGACATTGTATAGGGTAAGTTCATGGGCAGAAAAGCAATATCAATATCCTTGAAATTTTTCATTTCCGGTATATTTTCAGTATCACCTGCTACATATATTGTTTTACCCCCTATGTCAAGTATATAACCATTGCCATTACCCCGGGGATGAAATGGCTTTCCGGGTGCTCTTTCATGTTTAATATTGTATGCAGGTACAGCTTCAATACTTATACCCATGACCTCAAGCTTATCCCCGTTTGCCATTATCCTGCAATCATCCAGATCAGTTGAAGAAGCCTTATTACATATTATCAATGTCTCATCCTTGAGTATTTGTTTTATAGCACCGGGATCCAGATGATCTCCGTGTTCATGTGTAATCAGTATTATATCAGCATCGGGCATGCCGCTATAATCAGCCTCCCGGCTTACAGGATCAATATGTATAACCATATCACCATATTTAAACATCAGGGTGCCGTGACCGATAAACCATAACTCAAGCTTATCATTGTCAGTCTCAAATACATCCTTTTCAAATCCCATTTGCGCATAGTTAATATTAAATGTAAATAAGAACGCAGTAAATAATAACGATAATTTAAGATTTCCCATAGTAATATCTTTTATTAACATAATTATAATAAAAAATATTCTAAGGGGGTAATAACAGGTGAATCACTTTCAGTTTTTAACATAAATTAAGGTAATTTTGCTGCTAAATGCGATAAACAGTGCGAGAATTGAATAAAATCATTCGCCATGGTGAAAGCCAGGTACTTGATTTCAAGTACTGTATATCTGACTCCAGGAAAATAGCAAAAACCCTCTCTGCTTTTGCCAATACCGATGGAGGCAGGTTACTTATCGGTGT
>DOZA01000407.1 GCA_003518245.1 Bacteroidales bacterium
AATGTTCGATTATATCAAATTCTAGAAATTTTTTAATGAATTTATTGATGTGCTGCTTGGTCATGGTTGTTTTTTCAACCAGTTTAGTATTGTTGAATACTTCCAATTCCAACATTATTTTTAAAATGTCAATATCAGTTTTTGTTAATCCTGTAGTTAATAGTTTCTTTTCCTCAATAGAAAGAAGTTTTACTTTTACATCTTTCAGACACAGAGTATTTGCCATTCCTTCAGGAATTTGAAACATTAAATTAGTTATGGTATTCATAATATCCCTCACCCTTCCATTGTAGCTCATTGACAAGAATTTTATTACTTCATCATCAACAGGTTTGAAATAATCAGGCCCCTTTCTAAGGATTTCATATCGGGTATTTACAATTTTAACTATATCGACTGGTGGCAAAGTTGGAATTATTATTGGCTCATCATGAAAAATACTCCTGACACGATCGGATGGTAATACTATTTTCTGGTATAAGCCCTTGGCTCCAACAAACACACAATATATATCCCTGGTTTGCAAAATATCTCGGATATCATTAAAAAGGATTAAGAGTTCCTTTTCACCAGTAACCTGTTTGACTCAATATCTCTTTTAATATCCTGCTTCTATTAAACTTCCTTTCGCCTATATCAAGCCTTATTTGAGACAATAATACACCTAATGCATTATATATGAAGTTCTTAATCTCCCATGTACTCTGAACAGAAATTTCAGTATCCGGGGAAAACAACCTGATTCCCTTGTCCCTGGACTTCCACAGGAATTTATGATAGTTTACAAATGTTGTTTTTCCAACGCCTGAGTCACCTTCTATGATGATATTCCCTCCCCCTGGATTCGCAAAGAAGGAATCCAAAATACCTCCAATCTCTCCATAATCATTTCTCTTAATATAAGCTTGTTCGATCGGTAATATACCAGATCTTGAAAGTGCTTTTGTGTCATATGGATTATCACTGAATCCAAATCTTGTCCAAATATTTTGATAATGATTTTCCATTAGTATACAAAGTAAACCCAAGCTAGTTTACTAAAAATTAATCAACCTTACAATAGTAAACTAGTATTTGGACATTCCCCAAAATCTCCCTTTGAACTCTCTGCATGGAGGACTGGATCAGGATTCCAGGTTCTCAGCAAGTGATAAGGAATAAAAAATGGGGATACTTTCTCGGTATTTTGCTCCACTGAGCAGAGAGGCACAACAGAGTGGTATATGAAGACAGGTGGTCCCTTTTGGAAAATCCCTAAGTCACAGACTAGTGAGTTTTTTACAAATGTGTGACTTCCTACTTCATTCGTATATGCATAGTTAGTATTATAATAGGCTGTATAACAGTCTTATGCGATGATGAGATAGATGTGCAATCATTATTCATGACTCACCATCTTGTGAGTAAGTCACCATCCTGTGACTTTCAAAAAAGCCGAAAAGGGGGTGAAGGCCAGAAATTGACACCGCAGGTGTTTCGATTTAGTTCAAAAAATGGGGTAAGTCCAGATCCCATATCTTTCTTGACTTTGGTCTCTGATTGGCATAACTTTATGTAAACTAAATTACTCACCCTATTCCAATGCCTGAAAAAGCTGATAAGCCCTTTAATATCTGGCAGGAACTGAAACGCAGAAATGTTATCCATGTGATGACTGTATATATAGCAGCAGCTTTCGGCATCCTGGAATTGACGGATATTATTTATGGTCCATTGAATTTACCCGGCTGGAGTATATCAGTAGTTATGGTCTCCGCGGTAATTGGATTCCCAATAGCGTTTCTGCTTGCTTGGTTTTTTCCGGTATCCTCTGATGGCAGGAAACGAAATAAATTCCCTGACAGCAAACAATGGGAAGGTTTTACTCATACTGATTTAGAGCAGGATCTGGATAAATACGAAGTCATATTTCATTCAGATGATCTGGTGCCCGACCTGGTTATACATCCGGATGAAATGTTGCAAGCTAAGTCAGGTAAAGGCAAAGTACAGATCCTGAGTGTTAGCTCATTGGTTGTAATTGCTGCCGCTGCAGTACTTTTTCTGTTTTACAGTGGGAAATCAGTTCCATTTAAGGAACGGGGCTGGATTGTAATCACCGATTTTGAGAATCATACCGGTGAAGAGATTTTTGACAACTCGCTGAATACCGCCTTTGCACTGAGTATAAATCAATCACGATATATCAATGTGATCCCCCGGCAGAGAATGTTTGAGACTTTAAAGCGAATGAAAATTAAAGACCTGGTGTATATAGATGAGGAAACAGGCAGGGAGATCGCCATACGTGAGGGTGTGGAAGTTTGTATTGTTCCAGAAATCAGCAGGGTAGGATCCCAGTATATCCTTACTGTCAGAATCCTGGAAGCCAAAACTGGGACTATCTTCAGATCTGAGGTCCTCTATGCAAAAGGCCAGGATGAGATTCTTGAGAAACTGGATCAGTTAACTAAAAAGATAAGACGTAACCTGGGTGAATCGAGATATAAAATATCCGGGCAAAATAAACCCTTATCTGAAGTAACTACTTCTTCACTGGATGCACTCAAACAGTTTTCACTGGGTATTGAGAATCATCTCAATATGGAATTTGAAAAAGCAATTATCTATTATAAAAATGCCATAGAAATTGATTCTGGCTTCACTTCAGCCAAAGCTTCCCTGGGTAATTTACTTTTTGAAAGATTTGACCGCGAGAAAGGCCGTGAATGGTTGGACCAGGCTATCCTATCCATTGATGATCTTGCAGATAATGAAAAATATAGTATACTTTCCTTTTATGCTGTAAATATTGAAAATAACCTGGATAAAGGTATCGAGTATATAAATACAATCATTGAATTGTATCCTGATGAGCCAATTTCCTATAATAACCTGGGATGGTATTATTATAATCAGGGAGAATATGAGAAAGCTGTTAAAGAATATAAAGCTGCCCTTCAGATTGATCCATATATGATGCTTTCATATGGTGGACTTATATGGATATATCTTGAAAATCTCGGGCAAATAGATTCTGCCATGGTGTGGTGCGAAAAAATGATAGAAGCCGGACCTGAAAATCCATGGGGGCATTTTTATCTGGGTTCTGCCTCTGTTGCTATTGATAGTCTAGAGAGGGCGGCAATTGAATACGCCAAAGCCAGGGACCTTGATCCTAATCTGCTCTTAAATCAATACAGATTGGCCCATGTTTACCGGCTTCAGGGAGAGTATGACAAAGCAATTGAGGCGCTGGAAGGGATACTGCTAATTAATCCGGCGGAAGTATCTGCTCACTATGATTTAGGTTTAAATTACAGATTATTAGGAGATAGTGAAAATGCAAGGAGTCAGTTTCTTGAATTTAAAGAATCTGCTGAAGAGTATTTGGATGATAATCCTGATAATCCAGGAACACTTAATGCATACGGAGTAGTACTTACGTCCCTTGGAGAAAAAAATACCGGTTGGGAAATTGGGAACCGAGCGATTGAACTTGATTCAATGATCCATTTTCGCTTTGCTGAATTGCTCGCCGTTCAGGACAGGAAAAGTGAAGCCCTTGACCATCTGCAAAAAGCACTTGAAAATGGTTACCGCGACCTGGTATGGATAAAACTTAATCCCGATATACATCTACTTCACGAAGAGGTCCGATACCAGGAACTTATCAATAAGTATTTTAAGTAAGCCTGACACCTGCCTGAAATTACGCTCCGAAGTAAAAGACATATCAAGGCAATTTTAGAAAAATGATGATTGGATTTTAATTCCAACAATATCGGATATTTTTGGATTTCTATTCCGGTATTATCCCAGTTTTGATTATATTTGTTCAAAAATATGAGAATGTATATCCAGCGGAAAATACATCAGGATATCAAAGAACATCTTAAAAGAAAAGAATA
>DOZA01000243.1 GCA_003518245.1 Bacteroidales bacterium
CAGGAAAAAGAATATACTGAATTTCTTAAACCAGATAGCGATAAGATAAATATACCTGATATAACCGTTGAAGAAAAAGTTAAGGAACAGGGCCCCGGTGACGAATACAAAATGCAAGCCAGGGAGGCACTCGAATATCAGTTCAGGGCTGACTCTCTTCACAGACTGGCCAACAGGTACCGGATCACACTTGATAAACTATCAGGTTCTGACAGGCAGTCAGTTAAAAATAAAATCCTGGCTCTTGAGCAGGAAGCATTTGATAATCAAAGAATTGCAGACTCAAAATACAGAAAGGCTGCAGATATATCATCCATGGAATATGATGAGAGGCCGGTATTTGAAACCAGGGATGTTAAGCAATATAAGCCTGACGAAGTTGTAGAAGGAGAAACTGATACGACTGTTTTTGTTTCTGATACCATCAAAAAAAATGTTCCTGAGGAAGAACCAAGACCCTATGTGCCGGTTCTGGAAATATTCAGTGATAATGACGATCAGTCAGGGCCCATACCTGTTAACAATGCATTGCCTGAGGGATTAATATACAGGATACAGCTTGCTGCTTTAAGAAATCCGAAAGAAATATCCTTTTTTAAGGGATTGGGACCTGTAAGTATTTACAGGGCTGAAGGCTCGAATATAAATTTTTACTATACCGGGATATTCAGACTAAAAAAAGATGCCGAAAGAGCCCTCGTGAAAGTACAACAGAAAGGATTTAAAGATGCATTCATCCTGGCTCAATTAAACGGAAGCAGGGTGAGCATGGAGAAAGCCGGGCAGCTTGAGGAACAATGGTCAGAGGTAAGTCTTTATGACCGGGAGGTGGCATCAGATGTTAAACCCGCTGAGCAGCAGGAACCACCAACACTGGTATACAGGGTCCAGGTGCTTAAAGTAAAGGAGAAAGTGGATGATGATGAGCTGGATTTAATTGAACGACTTGCAAATAAGAGAAGTTATGATATTCTAAAAACTGTAGGCAGTGAGTATGTGTATTTAATAGGAAAATTTATTACTTTTGAAAGTGCTGCTGCCTATGCAGATCTTCTTTACAAAAACGGGATGAAAGAAGCAAAGGTTGTGGCTTACCTGGGAAGGAAAGAAATTCCCCTGGAGACAGCAAAGAAATTATTTGATTTGTATTTTGATAAATTATAATAGGGCAACAGGTAAAACTCATGGGTGAGCGTAATGAAAGAGAAACCATTATCACATAATAAAAGAGTAGAGGATAAAACCGGGTATACACTCATTTTATTTAATGATGATTACAATACTTTTGATCATGTGATTGAAGCATTGGTGGAAATATGCGGTCACGACCCTGTCCAGGCAGAACAATGTGCTTTGATAGTTCATCATAAAGGAAGCTGTGAAATTAAATCTGGTATGAGAAAGATTTTATTATCTATGAGGACAGAAATGTTGAACCGTAACCTTACCTGTGAAGTAAAATAGTAAAGATGGGATCACTGGGTATAATAATTTTTTTAATAATTCTGGGAATATTACTCTTCCTTGTCGAATTTCTTATTGTTCCTGGTATCACTATTGCAGGTATTGGAGGGGCAATAAGCACCATAACCGGTATTGTACTGGCCTTCTACTATCACGGGCCTAAAACAGGGCTTATTGTTTTGATTTCTACAGCTGTCCTTATAGGACTTACAGCTGTTTTTATGCTTAAAGCAGGTACATGGAAACGACTTATGCTCAACACATCAATTGAAGGCAAAGTTGATTTTGTTAAAAAGGATGAAAACAGGATTAAAATGGGGGATAAAGGGAAAACTATTACCCGGCTTAACCCAATGGGTAAGATAATGGTGGAGAATGAATACTATGAGGCTAAAGCCATGGATAAACTTATTAAGCAGAATACCGAAGTGGAGATTGTTAAGATTGAATCAAATAAATTAATCGTAAAACCTATAAAATCAGAATAATATGAACCCAATAGCAATGTATGTAGTAATTATTGTTGGAGTAATAATACTTCTCTGGCTGCTGTTATACCTTATACCAATAGGATTATGGTTCCAGGCACTCGTGTCAGGTGTTAGAATATCATTACTGCAACTAATTTTTATGCGCTGGCGTAAAGTGCCTCCTTCTGTAATTGTAGCTGCAATGATTGAAGGTGATAAGGCAGGAATTAAACTTAACCGGGACGATCTTGAAGCACACTTTCTGGCAGGTGGTAAGGTGGCACAGGTTGTACATGCTCTTGTCTCAGCTTCAAAAGCAAATATAGTCCTCCCATTTAATATGGCAACTGCAATCGACCTGGCCGGAAGAGATGTTTTTGAAGCAGTACAAATGTCAGTAAATCCAAAAGTAATAGATACACCTCCGGTAACAGCTGTGGCTAAAGATGGTATACAGCTTATTTCCAAAGCACGGGTGACAGTACGCGCTAATATAAGGCAACTTGTAGGTGGTGCTGGTGAAGATACCGTCCTTGCAAGGGTAGGAGAGGGAATAGTTTCTTCAATCGGATCCTCCGATAATCATAAACGGGTGCTCGAAAATCCTGATTTTATTTCAAGAGTGGTGCTTGAAAAAGGCCTTGATGCTGGCACAGCATTCGAAATATTATCTATTGATATAGCTGATATAGATATAGGGAAGAATATTGGCGCTGTACTGCAGATCGACCAGGCAAATGCTGATAAGAATATCGCCCAGGCTAAAGCTGAAGAAAGAAGGGCAATGGCCGTAGCCCTTGAACAGGAAATGGTGGCAAAAGCACAGGAAGCACGAGCTAAAGTTATTGAGGCCGAAGTTAAAGTGCCACTGGCTATAGCCGAAGCATTTAAATCAGGTAACCTTGGTATTATGGATTATTACAGATATAAAAATATTGAAGCCGATACCAATATGAGAGACTCACTATCAAAGCCTGGTGATAAAAAGAAATAATGACATGAAATAACGCGAATAAGGACTATTTAACACGAAGAATCCCCACTGGAAACAGGAGGGGATTTTTTATATAAAGAATACTTTTATAATAATTAACTGCTCTGCCGGTTAACAGTCGAGAAATGATTTGCCAGTAAGCGGTCAAAGACAATAAAAACACTTAAACCACCTGAAAAATATACCAGATACCTGAGAATAACAGGTAAACCGGGAATTGAAATAGATACTTTAAAGTCAGTCAAAAAACCGGAAATATGTTTTAATATGTCTTGGAACCAGGGGTATTCACTCACCGATGGTAATGTGAAAGTAAGCAGAGAAAGGCCAATGAAAACAAGAATGACTGTGTAAATAAAACTTTTCTTTATCGGGTTTATATATAAGAACGTATTCTCCTTCTCAATTTGTGACATCACTTTTTTTGTAAAACCAGCAGGAGCTGATTCAGAACCGGTATATTCAACCCATTCTTTTATTTTATCTTTTTCAGACTTGTTCATGGTAGAATTCCTCTATTTTATACTTTTCAATAATTTGTTGCATCTTTTTCCTTGCCCTGAAAAGACGAACTTTAATATTTGATCTGGATAAACCAGTGATGGAAGATATTTCATTCTGACTCATATCTTCATAATAATGCATTGTGATAATCGCTCTGTCCTCATGCCCTAGTTTTTGAAGTGCAAAAGCAAGAAGTATCTTCATGTATTCAATATCAGCATCCTCTTCTGTTTCACAGTCCCTTATGAAATCAACCGAATCAGCAGGGAAATCCTGAAGGCTCAGTACACCCGGTTTATTCGTTCTGATAAATGTAATAGATGTATTATATACTATCCGGTACAACCAGGTGGTAAAACTGCTTTTCCCTTTGAAAGTAACTAAAGAACGAAAAACCTTAATAAATGAATCCTGGGCTATTTCTTCTGCATCCTCACGGCTGTTGCAGATTTTCAGCGCAAGGTTATATACATTATCCTGATAACGTTCTACTATGACAGAAAATGCTTCCCTGTTGCCTGACAAAATCAGGCTAATGTAATATTGATCGTTCTTATTGGTTTGCATTTTTTCTTTAGACAAATGCAAATAATATATGGTTACAAATAAAGTTAAAAAAATCTGTAACCTGGAGAAAAAAAATGTGTCTAAAGGGAAAATAATAATCAAAAAGTCTGAATCATGGAAGTATTAATAGCTTTTATAGTGTTTTTTGCAATGGTCTTTGGTATTTATTATATGTATTTCAAAACCAGGAATAAAGAAAGACTGGCACTTATTGAGAAAGGTGCTGATGCATCAATGTTTAAAATAACATCTGAAAAAGGTGCATCAAGAAATCTTTTCAATCCATTGAAGATTGGACTGTTCATGATCGGCCTGGGTATTGGTGCAGTAGCCGGATATTTTGCCGGGGAGGTTGGAATGCATAAGGGAGCATCATATCCAAGTATGATATTTATTTTTGGAGGACTGGGATTGTTGGTTTATTATCTTATGACTTCAAAGAAGTAAAGTATGCTGAGCAGGGGGTGTATAATATAATATTGATACATCCCCAAATAAAAATATAATTCACCTCTACAGAGGTATTATTTCTTTAACCCTGTGATTTCAAATTTCAGGGTATCGTCTATTATTGACCTTTAATCAAATATTTTATTTAAATTTTTATAAGTGTAATTTGTACATTAAATATTTTATTATATATTTGTTTATTCAACCTGATTTAGGTAATTTATGAATTCAATATCTGTTCTTTTGTAGAAACAGATTCAATAAAAAAATGAACTGACCGTGCAGAAAATTTAGAAATCTTTTCCATATTTCACATAACAAATCACTACGAAAATGATATTGATTGACTGGATAGTACTGGGCCTGTTTTGCCTTGTTTTAATTGGTGTAATTGTATGGGTTGTAAGAAAGAAAGATGAGACATCATCAGATTATTTCCTGGCAGGCCGTGATGCAACATGGATAGCAATAGGGGCATCCATTTTTGCTTCAAATATTGGTTCAGAGCATCTTGTTGGTCTTGCCGGCACAGGTGCTTCCAGTGGTCTGGCTATGGCTCACTGGGAGATACATGCCTGGGTAATACTCATTCTGGGCTGGCTGTTTGTTCCCTTTTACGCCAGGAGTGGTGTATTTACAATGCCTGAGTTCCTTGAAAAAAGGTATAATAAGCAATCTCGCTCCATCCTTTCAATTATTTCACTGGTAAGCTATGTGCTGACGAAGGTTGCAGTCACTGTTTATGCAGGAGGAGTGGTGTTCAAGGAAGTGTTCGGGATAGAATCGATGTTTGGGATTGACTTTTTCTGGATAAGTGCTATCGGGCTTGTTATCCTGACAGGTATTTATACTGTTCTGGGGGGTATGAAAGCTGTACTGGCAACATCGGTTATACAAACCCCGGTATTGCTTATAGGTTCAATAGTAATACTGATAATGGGTCTTATACAGCTGGGTGGTTGGAGTGAGATGATGGATATATGTCGTGCTGTCCCGGTAAACGAGTACGGAGATAATATGACATCGCTTGTACGGTCGGCAAAAGACCCTGAATTTCCATGGACGGGAGTACTTTTCGGCTCAGCCATAATCGGTTTCTGGTATTGGTGTACTGACCAGTATATAGTGCAGAGGGTTTTATCCGGCAGGGATCAGAAACAATCGCGCCGGGGTACTATTTTTGGCGCTTATCTGAAACTGACACCTGTTTTTATTTTCATGATCCCCGGGATGATAGCTTTTGCCATGAATCAAAAAGGATTACTCGATCTTACCAACTCCGATGCTGCTTTCCCTGCTCTTATAACTAATTTACTTCCTATAGGATTCAAGGGAATAGTTGTTGGAGGTATACTGGCCGCATTGATGAGTTCGCTGTCCTCATTATTTAATTCTTCTGCAACCTTGTTCACTGTCGATTTTTATAAGAAATATAATCCGGAAGCAAGTGAGAAAAAACTGGTGGTAGTAGGTAGGATAGCCACTGTTGTTGTGGTTTTGCTCGGGATATTGTGGATACCTGTAATGAGAGGGCTGGGTAATGTATTATATCAATACCTTCAGGAGGTACAGTCTATGCTTGCTCCCGGTATAGCAGCTGTTTTTCTCCTCGGTATACTTTCGAAGAGAACTACTCCGGCAGCAGGTCTTACAGGACTTATTACTGGATTTGTACTCGGAATGGTGAAATTAGGATTTATGGTATTTGAGAACAGCATAGGTCCTGACACAATCTGGTATAAGATATTTGTTAGTACAAATGTTTATCATTATGAAATAGGACTTTTCTTCCTTGTGGTTGCAGTAATGGTAATTGTTAGTACGTATACGAAAAAAATAGATTCTGAATCAATCAGGGGCTTATACCTTCGTTCTGCTACTGCAGAGCAGAAAGCTATTACCAGGGCCAGTTACAATAACTGGGATCTGATCAATTCAGCCATAATTATTACTGTGGTTATAATTTTTTATGCTTATTTCTGGTAGAATATAAATATTAAGGTTAATGGAAATTTTTAATAAATCTGAAATTTGGTTTGTCACTGGTAGCCAGCACCTGTATGGTG
>DOZA01000062.1 GCA_003518245.1 Bacteroidales bacterium
ATATCAAAGATATACTCATCTATATACTCCGGATTTTCACCCGTTCCTGTTCTCCATGCAGTCCACGCTCTTGGGATATTTCTGGTGGGAAAATGAACTGCCAGATCACCAATTTTTACCGGAAACTGCATCTTTGACTCAATAAGAATATCAAAATTTATACCCTGGTCAGTCAGGGTATACTTTTGTTCCATCTTCAGGGGCATCCCGCTACCATAATCAATAATACCAACGGCTGTATCTCCATAAGTAACAAACGATTTATTATATGCATCATGCTGCAACCAGTTTTTACCCTCAATGGTATACATAAGATGTGTTCTTCCCCATGATCTGTCACCTATTATGATTCCACCGGCAGAATCAGACGGGTCAGCCAATAATGTCAATCCATCGAGAGTGATAACACCTGCTATTTCATTGTTTTTTAGTGTACAACTCTTTCGCTGAACCTGTGCATTCGAAGGCAGAATATGGCATGTAGCTGAAAGGGCTAAAGTCAGGAGACAGATTATTAATTTCTTATTTTTCTTTTTCATAAAAGCAGCCAATTAATTTACAATCTATATCGTTTAGTTACTATAAATACTTAGTTACTATAATAAGTGTTTTAGCCTAATTTTATGTTCCTGCCCGGAAATATTAAGGTTCACTTCATACGATCTGTCATTTTTTTTCAACAGATCCAGCTTTTGGCCATCTATCAACACTTCTACTTTATCGCCCGGATTGGTGTAAATTGTTAATTTTGTCATATGCTTGTCACTTGTCCGGTTCTCAACATCAAAGCTTATGTTTTCCAATGATTTACCAATTGTAATCTCCTTATTTTCAGCGAGGCCATCACGATTAAGTTCCAAACTCAAACTTCGATTCTTTGTTATTACAGAGAACCTGTTTCTGAGACCATCCTTAGGTATTATTGAAAATTCACTTTTCTTTTTCATCAGTGTTCCACCATAGGCTATCCATCCAAACAAAGGATCATCAGTGAGGATTGTTTCGGCTATTCTGATGCCTGCCCCGTTGCCCAGGTCTGCTTCGCCATCGTACATCCATGCACCCCTGTCATATTCCTTCCTGATCCATGCCCTGCCTCTTTTTGATGTCATAAAAGCCCAGCCCATAGCGCCATCATTTATTTTGCCGGGAGCCCAGAATCCATAATTTGATTCTTCTGTCCCTGAATTCATTAATGACCATGAGCTTAGGTAGGATGCATAGCCTAATCTAAGCCATTTATATGGATTACCGGCAAAATACTTACCATAATCCAGTATTGACCAGCCTCCCATCTTAGCCATATAGCTCATACTACCATCAGCACCAAGCTGGAAATACTTGGTTTCGAGCCATCCTCTTACAGTCAAACCGGCATGTAATTGTCTTTCCATAAATTCAAGTGCATCATCACGACTTACATTCGGATGTGAATACCATACTTTTCTTATTTTGTCGTACCATAAATTTGTATCGGGCTTCATCTCCGTCAGAGCTCCATATTTTGCAAAGGCATGTGATGATTCAAAAGCTGTCCTGTCAAAGGAATACTCGGAGCTGAAAGGGTATCTATTATCGTAAATAAAGAATTTTACTTTCTTTTCATATTCACCTCGCAACCAGTCAGCGTCTTCCTGTCTGCCATCTTGCTCAAGTGCTGCTATTATATCCTCGATAACCAATTCGTTATAGCAGCCAATCTCATAGGCTTTATAATATTCTCCCCATATTTCATATGGATACAGGAAGAAAGCCCTGGCTGTCATAAAAGCTCTTTCAAGGTATCCTTCAGCATCCAGGTAATTAACTTTTTCAGGATACATTTTTGCTATCTGGTACATATGATAGTAGAGCATAAACATATGAGGATAATCATATGAGCGCCATACCTGCATCCTGTCGAGCTGCCTGCTTCGTACTCCGGCCCTGGCATCGATATCCCGTGCTACCTTCCAGTTAGGAACCCCATAAATCCCGTAGGGATATGGATCGTCAGTATCAGTCCTTTGTAATTTATCCCAGACAAAATTTTCTATATAATATTCAACAGCTTCAATCTCGGTGTCGACAGGAAAGTATACATTTTTTGCAGCCACGTAAGGTGCTTTGCATAATGCAGGGTCATCACAGGTAAGAACGTAACCCCACCAATAATCGAATCCATCGGTATCATCAGGGCTTCTCAATATTGAATTACCCATGTCATATACTGAGAAAAGGCCGTTATACCATTTGCTGGTATCACGGTGCTGTTGTCTGTCAACTATGAAAGAGGCTCTTTTCTTAATAAGTGTCTCAACAGGTTCGGTTGAAAAAAACTCGAGGTAGGTCTGCTGATCGTTTTCGTAATGCACAGTCAGCATATTTTCACCCAGCCTGTTAAACTCTACCTCGTAAACAAAATGATCCGGCTGATTCTCACCCACAAAATTAATATTTGTTTGGCCAGGGAATTCAGCCGTTATCGAGTCAATTTTATTCTTCGTATGTAATGAGAACATAGCCTTCAGGTCTTTGGGCACTGACATTCCGGGAACAACCTGAACATCAAACAAACCTTCTTCATAAAGAACATTTCTCATCCCTTCCCAGCTATCTGCCCACCTGAATTTAAAGCCATAGCTAAGTGTGCTATTATCACTACCGGCAGGACCGACAACATATTTAGTATGTTCCATCCTCCAGGTACCGCTTTCGACATTATTACCGGAAAGGTATGAATGAATATAATAATCCGATCCTTCATAGTATTCCAGCCTGGCATTTTCTTTTGGCAATATCATCAGGAAGGGAGGCTGGCCTGAAGGCCTGGCATAGAAAATAAATGATCCGTTACCTGAAATATACCTGTGTGTTGTATAACACTCCTCGAAAATATGTTCAGGGTTTCCTCCTCCCGGTCTGCTCGCAGGTAATGATATTGACAGGTTGCCTATGGTAAATGACCATTTCATCATTGATTCGATTGTTATATCCATATCAAGGCCCTTCTTATTCAGGGTATACCTTGTTTCCAATTTTTGAGGCATCCCGGGCTGATAATCGATAATGCTAATTGAGGAATCATTATTAAGGACAAGCTGCCTTGCTCCTCCAAAAATACTTAACCAGTCACCTTCAAGTATTTTATACACAAGATCAGGTCTGCTCCATACACCACTCACTACGTTGGCATTATATGGATCATCAGGGCTTATAACAGAAGTGATACCCCTTGAGGTAATGGTTGATTTAATAACATCATTTTCCAGTACATAATTGTCCTGACTTCTTTGCCCTTGCAGATCAGGCAAACAGAGGATACAGACCATTGATAAACAGATAATGATCCACGTTTTCATAATTATCCTGTAATTAGTGATTAATAAATAATAAAACCGTTACGGAAATATTTAAGCAGCTATACTCCACTGTTAATATACCTAATAAGACTGACTACATCGTTGTAATTATCGAAGTCAGTACCTTGCTCTTTTATATACCGGTCCAGTTCCTTTTTACTATCTTTGAAAATACGCAAAAAGGCTTTTTTATTAATAAACCTTTTCCTGTCACCATCCACCTCTACATAATAAGTTATTTTCCGGGAAACCTCTAAATTCTCAGGAAGGTCCATATTATAAAGTGCCCCACTGTTTGTAAGGGTAGACAACGATGTTACCCTGCTTGTCTTTGAGGTTATGCCATAACCCACATCTTCTCCTTCAACCCTCACCGTTCCTGAGAACTGAACCAGCAGTTTAATCCTTCCGATAACTGCTAATTCATAAAATGCATTCTCAGCGGGAAGAAAAATCATATTATTAAGGTAGACCGTATCGATGGATTGTAGATTGCCAAGGGCCAGATAACGGTTGTTTTCAATAAAGATCATTTCTTCGGTCACAATATTATAATTAAGTAAAGAAGCCACCGTATCTCCGCTCTTTTTTACCACAATACCCTCAGCAAAGCGGTTAAACAGGTATTGCGGAATTTTTTCAGATACGCTTATCTGTGCTTTAACCACATACTGTCCTGAGGCTAATATAAATAACACAAAGAGTGCCGGTATTAGTTTTTTTGGACTGTGACCAGATAATTTTATCAAAATATTTTTCATGACTAATATATTTCTTGCTCATAGTGTGTAAACCTATGGCATAATTTCCCCTTACAAAATGCTACAGGCAATTAAAGATACACATTTATAATTGGAGCAATCATAAGTTAACAGAATACCTAAATTTATGAGAAAGACTGCCATAGTGCAGTCTTTCTCCAAATTAACCCAAAAACCAATCTATCTTCTCCATTCATTTACTCCGTCTCTAACCCTGTTTCTCCATACAAGCTCAGTATTTACTATCGTATAGTAATCCTGTCCATCATAATCAATCCGGTATTGCATATTGAAGGTCTCTGTTCCGCTGTCAAATGAACAGGTCCCGTCAGGTGTAACTGAGGATATAATTGCCTGCTCGGGAGTTACTGCAGCCATTACCCCCCATACTTTCCATTCAAGGATTCCACACGACTCAACGTCATCTCTGAAATTGATCCTTATCTTGTCGGTAATAATCTGATCGAAGGTTTCGATATTATACTGATCGGCAGCAACTCCAAAGCCGCTGGAATTCGGGACCGGTTCCCATGTTTCTGTATTAATATCCCAGTATTCAGTATAACCTTCCTCCGGTATCTGTATACCGCCACCGTCGGTCCACCAGTAGACATCAGACTGGGTGATGTAGTAGAGGTTATCCCACTCATATTGTACCCAACCCCATTCTCCACCACTAAACCAGTTACCAAAGGCTCCGCCAGTTTTATCAGTTGAGCTTGTGGGGTCATAATTATCGCGTATTGCTTCAATATTCTCCCACGAACTGACATAATCGGTTGTAAGTCCGCTTGCAGCACCTGCAAGGTTTATCGGCTGTGGTGCTTCAACCGGCATTTTCTCCATATATACTGAATTGTCGTTATGTACGACATATTTCACCTCGTATTCAGCACCTATATAGATCATGCCATTGGCAACTATCGAATCCAGGGCAAGGGTGTTAGCCTTAATAACATTGCTGATTGATCCTTCGTTTATTACTGCACTCGAAGCATCGAACGTTTGGTAGGATCCTGTCTGGTTATAATAGCCTTCATAGCTGTTAATATATTTAATAACCAGAATCTTGGTGCTCTGGGCGGTATACAGGGAATCAGCATTGGTATCGGTAAGCCTGATAGGAATTGCGTAATTATAACCAACAGACAGTTGATCTGAAACAAAGTTTGCAGAATCGAGTGTAATGTGAATTTTGCCTACAAATTCACCTGCTTGAATTGTTATCCTGCTATTATTACTAAGCGTATAATAGTTTTCAGGCATAATCACGTATGGTGTACCGTTAAGCATTGATGGATCGACAATAAAATCAGCCCACCAATCTTTATCATTTTCTAGTAACCCGGCTAAATAGACTCCGAAGTCTAGCTCCAGGCCTTCCCCCATTACCACACTTCTTCCCAGTTCACCCTGGGTATTCAATCCTCCTGTGGCGGTTGAGAAAGCAACGGTAGTGTACGGGTAATCATTTCTGAATTCCTCGTAGCAACCGGTGGTGATCAAGCCGAGTAAAAGCAAGATAATAACTATATTTTTCATATTTCGGTATTTAATAATTATCATTTTATGTAGCCTCTCTACCATCCACTGTTTTGTTTCAGGTTATTCATTATTAATGTCTGTGAATATGGAAGTGGTACATATCTCATGTAGTCCTGGTATGTATGATTTTCCACATTTCCGTATTCATAATCAAAAGAAGCAGCATTATCAGGAACACCCCAGACCAGCCATTCTCTTATACCACATGATGCATCATCTCTGAAGTGCAACCTCATGCTGTTAGTGCTGACTGCCGGGTCAAATGTCAATGGCCAATAATCTTCAGTGGCTCCGTCATAATCATTCCATACTTCAACCCAATCGTTCAGGTCCAAATCCCACACTTCAAGGTAAATACTGTCAGGATACTGAACCCCACATGTGGGGCATTCTTCCCACCAGTGGACAACTATGCTGTCAATATTGTATACATCACCTGTTCCCGGAACCTTGAAATAATCCGGGAAATCATATTGAACATATCGCCATGTTTCGTAGCTAGGCCAGTTATGGAATGCACTTCCTGATATACTTCCATCATTAACGCGTGAAAGTCTTGAATAGGGTGATACGAAGTCGGCTGACGCCTCAGATTCCAATGCAATGTTTGAAATACCAGGTAGCACAGGAACGGTAGCTTCAACAATTTCGACACCTCTGACAGTATGATTCAGTGGCTTATTCAACCTACGGATATCCCAGAACCGGAACCCTTCAAAGCATAGCTCAATTCTTCTTTCGTTATTGACCAGATCCCTGAAAGCGTTCTGTCCTGCAACTGCCTGGTCATCCAGGTACTGATCCTGGTATCCGCCTGTGGCATTGTCAGAGTCGATACCGGCACGCTCACGTACTTTAGCCAGGGCTTCTGCAGCAGAAAATACGTATGTGACATCAGTTGGACCGAATGCTTCGTTAGCTGCTTCAGCAAAGTTAAGGTATAGCTCAACCTTCGTTAAGTAGGCATAGAATTTATCATCACTTGTAACATCACCCGGGGTGAGCCGTACGTTGTTACTGAGGAGTTTTTTCATATAGAAACCGGTCCTTGTTCCCTCCTGACTGAGCCCTCCCGGAGCATCAGGTCCGCCTTCATAGGTACGAACATAAGTCCCGTTATAATTATCCCCGTTATAAAAAACAAACCTCACAAGCCTCGGGTCACGATTTGAATATGGAAAATTCTCATTATAAGCAGCGCTCTCACCCACAGGATAACCATCGGCAGCAGGGAATGCATCCACCAGGTCCTGTGAAGGGTTACATGATCCGCCTCCATAGAGAGAAGGAGGATAATAATCCTCTTCCCAATCATTAGAACTAAAAGGTGGCTCTATCCATATATTATCAAAGCTGCTGAAATCATTGAAATTCTCATAAGAGTCGAGGTCTGTCAGACCACCTGCAGCATCAATTGCTTCCGCGGCAGCTGCTGCAGCTCTTTCCCACAATGCCTGGGATGAGGGGCCGTAAGCCGGACTTGCGGCATACAGATACACTCGTGCTTTCAGGGCCATTGCAGCTAGAACCGAAGCTCTTCCCCTGTTTGTAATATTATCTGTGACCGATGAACCGCTATATGTTATCGGGAGTACAGCGATTGCAGAATCCAGATCTTCAACTATCTGTGCTACAACATCTTCATAACTATCTCTCGGAATATCCAGGTTATCTTCTGTGGTAAGTATTTTAGTTACAACAGGGATTCCAAGTGCTTCTGATTCACCAGCTGCGTAGCCTCCGTAAGTCTTCAGAAGCTGCCAGTGATACCAGGCCCTGAGGAAGAAGGCCTCGGCTCTGCGGTTTTTCTGAAGGATTTCGTTAAGGGTGGGGTCAGACACGCTGTAAAGCAGGTCCTTTCCAAGCTCAAGATAGTGATTGCAGTATTCGATAGATGTGTACCAGAGATCCCAGTCACCTATTGGATTTGTTTCCAGGGTCCATCCTCCCAGTGCCAGAATATTTGATCCGGCAGTTGATGGTACTGCATTGTCAGTAAAGAATTCAGAATTTATGTCGTATGACGGATAAAGGTTCCTGTAAGCTGCACTGAGTAATCCTTCCCCATAATCAGCCACACTTAGCAATTCATCTGTGCTGAGATCCTGAATAGGTCTAGGTTCAAGATACTCACAGGCTGCTGTGACCATCACCGTTGCCAAAAATATTAATATTATTCGCTTCATAATTCCAGTTTTAATAATTAAAAACTAAACGACACTCCTGCAGTAAAGGTCCTGAAAACAGGGTATCCCGTAATTCCTGCATCTATATTTTCAGGATCAACGCTATACTTACTGAGTCCTGAAATAGCAAGCAGGTTGGTTCCACGTACGAAGATCCGGGAATCAGTCATAAAGAGCTGTTTTGAAACATTAGCAGGTAACCTGTAGCTCAGTTCAACGTTCCTGATCTTGAAATAGGCTGCATTCCTTATCCAGAATGTTGAATTCTGGACATTATTGGGTGACGTAGTAGTAAGTCTCGGATAATCATCGGTTTCCGGCCAGCTGTCAAGCATCAACTCTGAATAAGCCTGGTTTGTACCGTTAATCCTGAAGTATCTGTCGGAATACAACATAATGTCTCCGTCAGCCACTCCATGGCCTGCTATAAATAATCTTACGTTTTTATATGAAAGGCTTACATTTGCTCCATAGAAGAAACGTGGTGAATGAGCTCCGGGAGCATACACATCCCTTTCATCCACCAAATTGTCATTGTTCTTATCTTCATACCTTATATCACCCGGCTGAACATCCCCCCATGCCTGAGTTACATTCCTGCCTGTAATCTCCTGTTCAGTTTGATATAGTCCTTCTGCATTGTAGATCCAAAACAGGTCTATATCCTTTCCTGCACGCTGGCGATAGTCATCAGGATAAGGTAACTCGTCAACGACCAGGTATTTACCTCGAAGATACAGGGCATTTATTCCTGCAGAATATTTAAAATCACCACTTGAACCCGAGTACTGTAACATTCCGTCAAATCCCCAGCGTACATCTTCACCATAGTTGGTTGCCGGGAGGAATTCCGTCCCTATAATCGAAGGTGTTGAATAAGCCCTGTTAGATATCTTATCGTAATTGAACTCATTAAAGTAGTTCAGCTCAAATAACAGAGCCTTGCCAAGCAACTGTCCCTGTACTCCTGCATTAAAATATCTTTTCTTCGGCAGCTTGAAATCAGTTGATTCATTCTGCAGGATAGTGTAGATATTAGCAGAGGAACCATAGCTGCCGGGAACGCCGGAAGTCCAGGTATCTTCAGAACCCCAGAGAGTCTCGTACAAATAGTACGGATTGTAACCTTCTATACTGTAATTTCCTACTCCCATAATACCAAAAGAGGAATGTAATTTCAGGTAGTCAATCAGGTTGCTCCCGTTTAAAAATCCCTCATTGCTGGCAATCCA
>DOZA01000195.1 GCA_003518245.1 Bacteroidales bacterium
AATATTTCGCCAGCATATCAGTAGCCCTTTGTACTGCCACGTTTTCATTGTCCTTCCTATTTATCTGCAGTAAAAGACATTCACGGAGATCGTGTGCTCCCACTCCTGCCGGTTCAAGATCCTGCACTATCTCCAGCACAACAGATAACTCTTCTTCCGTGGTGTTTATATTCTGTGAAAAGGCCAGGTCATCAACAATATTTTCTATCTCCCTCCTGAGGTATCCGTCCTCATCTATATTACCAAGTATATAATCTGCAAGCACTTCCTGTTTCTCATCAAGATCTCTCAGTCTAATCTGGCTATGCAGGAATTCATGGAATGATGTTCCTGTTGAAAATGGTATTTCCTGCTTTTTATCATCTCCCTTACTGTAATTACGTGTTTGAAGCCTGTATTCAGGTATGTCTTCATCCTCAAGATAGTCATCCAGAGAGAATTCATCCTGCTCATTATCATTCTGGCTATTATCATCAGTGCTGTCGGTATCATTCTCATCATCATCATTACCCTCATCCAGTGCAGGGTTCTCCTCTATCTCCTTCTTTATCCTCTGCTCAAGCTGCACCGTAGGTATCTCCAGCAGCTTGATCATCTGTATCTGCTGCGGCGACAGTTTCTGTAATAACTTCTGTGATAATTTTTGTTTTAACATCTTATCTCAAAACTAAAATTCAGCACTTCTTGGTGTGCGTGGAAAAGGAATTACATCCCTTATATTTTTCATGCCCGTAACAAAAAGTATCAGTCTTTCAAATCCCAGCCCAAAGCCACTGTGTGGAGCTGTACCAAATTTACGTGTCTCCATGAACCACCATAGCTGTTCCCGGGGCATACCCAGTTCCTTTATCCTTCTTTCAAGTTTATCATATTCTTCTTCCCTCTGTGATCCTCCTATTATCTCACCAATAAATGGGAAAAGAACATCCAGTGCCCTTACTGTTTTACCATCATCATTCTGCTTCATATAGAAAGCTTTTATATCCATGGGGTAGTCGGTAATCATAACAGGTCGTTTATAATATTGTTCTACGAGGTATCTCTCATGCTCAGCCTGCAGGTCCTTACCCCATCCAACAGGGAACTCCCATTGTTTATCTGCCTTTAACAGTACATCAACGGCCTGTGTATAAGTTATCCGGGCATATTCATTGTCCAGCACAAATCTCAATCTGTCAATTAATCCCTTATCTATCATATTATTGAGAAACTCAAGGTCATCATAGCAATTATCCAGGGCATAAGTTATCAGGTACTTTGTTAGATCCTCTGCCAGGTCCATATTGTCATCAATATCATAGAAGGCCATTTCCGGTTCTATCATCCAGAATTCAGCCAGGTGTCGTGGGGTGTTTGAGTTTTCTGCCCTGAAAGTAGGTCCGAAGGTATATATCTCGCCCAGCGATAATGCTCCCATCTCACCTTCGAGCTGACCTGAGACGGTAAGGTTTGTTTCTTTACCGAAAAAATCCCTGGAATAATCTACTCCCCCATTTTTATCCCTGGGCGCATCGTTCAGGTCAAAGGTTGTCACTCTGAACATCTCGCCTGCACCCTCAGCATCTGATCCTGTGATTATTGGTGTATGCAGGTAATAAAATCCCCTGTCATTAAAATACTTATGAATAGCATAAGCCATAGCATGTCTTATCCTGAAGACAGCACCAAAGGTATTGGTCCTGAATCTCAGGTGTGCAATCTCCCGCAGGAATTCCATTGAGTGCCCTTTCTTCTGCAGGGGATATTTCTCCGGGTTGGCAGGACCATATATCTCAATTTTCTTTGCCTGTATCTCAACTTTCTGACCCCGTCCTTCGGACTTAACAAGCTCTCCCTCAACTGCCAGGCATGCCCCCGTAGTTATAAGCCTGAGCTTATCCTCATCAAAGGCCTGCATATCAATAACCACCTGTATATTATTTATTGTGGATCCGTCATTCAGGGCAACAAATGAAACCTGCTTACTACCCCTGCGGGTACGAACCCATCCTTTAACCAGTACATCCCTTCCTGGCTCCGATGTCATCAATTGTTTTACTTTCTCTCTTGGCATAAAAGTCCTGCTTTTGTCATTTATTAGTCATGACAAAAATAAAACTAATATTCAATTTAGCATGATTTTTGTGGGCTAAAAACCCCTGCCTCAACCCCCATCTGTATAATCTGTGCTAATCTGCGCAATCTGCGCTTACCCGTACATAAACTGCGCCACCTTTGCAAAGCTGGCTCTCGGGTTCACACAGCATACCGGTATCAATGAGCTGTTGGCAATTATCTGCTGCTCCTGTGCCCCGAGCATATAATCGGCTACTGTAATATTCTTGGTGGTCATTATCAATATCAGGTCAGCATTTATGCTCTCGCCAAACTGTATGGTCTGCTGCGCCAGGTTGCCTCTCTTCATATCGTGTATCTCATACTCTATATTGTTTTGTATAAGATATTTAATCGCAAAATTAAGGTTGATATTGGTTTTTTTCAGCAGGCTCTTATCGGTAGTTACTGTTTTAAGGATATGTACTTTTGAGTCAAAATATTTACCCATGAAGATGGCCATCTTGAGCTTCTCTTTATTCTCAGACCTGAAATCAACAGGGAATACTATATTATGATATTTCTCCATATCCTTTGGCATATCCTGCACCACTATAAATGGCACTTTTGAGCCAATCAGCACTTTGAGTGCCCAGCTACCTGTTATCTTTTGCATTCCCTTCATACCATGCGTACCCATTACTACCAGGCTGGCACCAAGTTCATTAACAAACTCGGCAATAGATGTAAAAATAGATCCGGGGATAAGAGCCATGTGTATCTCTATATCATACTGCTCCTGTCCCTTAAGTGCTTCTTTATTCAGTTTGGCTTCCTTCTTCTTATATTCACCTGCTTTTATTTTCCTGTCTACTATATGTAGCAAGTCAACACGTGCATTTATCATTTTGGCTATCTTGGCTGCATGGGCAAGGGCATGCTCAGCCTTTATTGTAAAGTCCCAGGGAACAACAATAATTTCCTTTTCCTTTTCCATGATTTAATAATGTTTATCTATACGTAAAGTTAAACTCTTTTCAGAAATAATCAAACCCTTGAATGCGCTATTACACATTATTTGACCACCTGATGACTTGCCTTCTTCCCGGGTAAAATATATGTGGTGCCTACAGCCACAATGAATGCCACAATAAAAGTCAGCA
>DOZA01000318.1 GCA_003518245.1 Bacteroidales bacterium
AAGTTTTTTAAGGTATGACAGCACTACTGTTTTGAGGCGGTTCAGGCGATATCGTCTTTCGGGGATGGGGTGTATCTTTTGTGGTCGCAATAGACGGTGGCCTTTATATATAGCTTCCACACGGCCGGCTATCATATCCGGTGTGACAGGTTTATCTGATGAGCGGCAGCTATCGCCACGCGTGATATAATATTTCTTTTCATCCGATTCGTATGCCAGCACCAGGCGGTGTACGACAAGATCATTTTCCCTTTTCCAGGCTATTATCATGCCGCATTTCAGTTTATCGATTGGTACCTGTCTGATAATAATGGTATTGCCGGGTTTTATTGCCGGGTACATGCTGTAGCCCGAGGCAGATATGCGTATTGATGTGCCCTTGTCCAGCAGCTCATCGGCAAGGCCACGAAGCACTTTTCTTTGATCTTCTTCAGCGCCCATTTTTTTCAATAAATGATACAACAGTGCTGTCAGGCACAAATTGAAGCGTTTTAACTTTTACCATGTTTACCAATTTCAGTATAGCCCCCGTAAGGTTGCCTATCATACCGGTATCCCAGTGATGCTGTATGCAGTTTGACATAATAGTTGCCACTGCTTCAGAATGACCGATATGTGATGAATAATTAATGTTGCCATGGTCAATAAGATATACCAGTGACAGTTCAGCCTTCTTATATTTATCATACGGGTAAACAGGTGTATTATACATGTATATTTTGTTATTCCTCTGCCTCAGGATCAGCCTGTCATCGTGTATTATTTCTGCCCCTATATTTTTAAACAAGCCTGCAATGGTTGTTTTTCCTTTCCCCGAGCTACCGGAGAAGAGATATCCCCTACCCCTGTGTTTAACACCTGATCCATGAATAAAGATATCATTGTTAAGTGCTGTCAGGTAATAAAGCAGGAGTCCGTCAACGGGATAATTAATAGGGTCGATTACTGATGCTGATGTATCAATAATGATATCCCAGCTTTTTTCTCCTGGCCGTATCACCAGCAGTGCTTCCCTGTAAACATTTGACCGTGGGCAGGTGGTGCGAATAAGTATATATTCGCCAAGACGGTATACCGTCCAGAATTCATCGCTTTTTTTTATGCTTATACCACTTATTTCTTCCACATATGGTGCCCTGAAAACGGCTGATGCTTCTTCTTTAATAACCACAGGCCCGACAAAAACATTTACAGCAAGATCGAATTTTTTATCAGATGTGATAAATGATTTTTGTGATGGTGAGGGACACAGGTTTATACCATCGGTCATCACGTTAAATAAAATGGTGTAATCTGCTATGTTAAGGGAATAACCGGTCATTCAATAATGATAAGATACTCTTTCATGTCATTTAAAAAAGACAGCACATCATCAAGGGCTTGTTTATTATCCACATCAAATTTTTCTTCTGTTGCATCCACAATATCCTTAACTGTCCTGGATCCATTAATATGATCCCATATAAAAGACCCGGTGCTGTTCAGAGTATAAACGGATTTCATATCTGCAATATTGTTAGTGACCGGTACAAGTACATATTCATCGCCTGTATCGCGTGCCACTATTTTTGGAGAGTGGGAGTAAACTGTCTGCAGGTTAATCATAGAGGCTGCGTGTTTATAGCAAAGATAGTAAAAGGGTAGTTGATAGAGTTGACAAAAGCAGATAAAGTTTATAGGCTAAGGCTGGCTCCCTGTTTCATCAGCCGAAGCTGCAATCCCTGACCTGATCAGGAATTGGCGGAGGCTGGCCCCCTGCTCTCTTCGTCTGCCAGGGCGTAGTCGAGTTGTTTTTTCTGGAGATCGGCTTTGATAACTGTTACATTGACGCTGTCGCCCAGGGTATATTCTGTTCCCTGGTATCGGCCGCGTATGCAGTAATTTTTTTCGTCATACTCATAAAAATCATCATCAAGGTTGCTGATGGATATCATCCCTTCGCACTGGTTTTCCAGTATCTCAACATAAATACCCCATTCGGTCACCCCTGATATTACGCCTTCGAATACCTGTCCCAGCTTATCCTGCATAAACTCAACCTGCTTATATTTTATTGATGCCCTTTCAGCCTCGATAGCCAGGCGTTCCATTTTTGAAGCATGCTCACAGAGCTTTTCATATTTCACCCTGTCTTTTGAGGATTCGCCATTAAGGTAGGCTGTAAGCAGTCTGTGCACCATCATATCAGGATACCTCCTGATGGGTGATGTGAAGTGGGTATAATATTTAAAGGACAGGCCGTAATGGCCTATATTATCGGTTGAATAAACGGCTTTGGCCATTGATCGCAGGGCCAGGGTCTCTATTATATTCTGTTCTTTACTGCCGCTTACCTGCTTGATAAGCTGGTTAATAGAGTGGGTCAGTGATCCTTCGCTTTTGTTATCAAGCTTATACCCGAAGCGTTTAATGAAGGAGCTGAAGCTGTCTATTTTATCAGGATCAGGTTTATCATGCACCCTGTAAACGAATGTTTTTGTTTTTTCACTCTGCCCCTGTTGTTTTTTAGCACCAATAAATTCAGCCACCCTCCTGTTAGCCAGCAGCATAAATTCCTCGATAAGCTGATTGGCGGTACCGCTCTCCCTGAAATGTACTCCCAGGGGATAACCGTTTTCATCAAGGTTAAACTGTACTTCGGTACGCTCAAAAGAGAAAGCACCTGCATCGAACCTACGCGATCTCATTTTCTGTGCCATATCGTGGAGCTTAAGAAGGATATCTTTCATCGGCCCGTCATCGCCATCGATAATTTTCTGTGCTTCCTGGTACGAGAAACGCTGATCGGAATTGATAATAGTACGTCCGAACCACTGCTCAATAACATTGGCCTGTTCATTAATGGTGAAGATGGTTGAATAGGTAAGCTTATCTTTCCCGGGGTTGAGAGAGCAGACGGTATTGGATAATTTTTCAGGCAGCATAGGAACCACGCGGTCGACAAGATATACTGAGGTGCCGCGGTTGACGGCTTCATTATCGATTATTGTATTGGGATGAACATAATGTGTTACATCGGATATATGCACACCCACTTCCCATAATCCTTTTCCCAGGCTACGCATTGATAGTGCATCATCAAAATCTTTTGCGTCAGCCGGATCGATGGTGAATGTAGGCACCTT
>DOZA01000211.1 GCA_003518245.1 Bacteroidales bacterium
CGGCTCCGGGCGGCAGTAATGAGATCTCACCTGATGGGAAAAACATTGTATTTTCAGGAGCTAAACAGTTTACTGAAAATGGTGAGAGACGATGGGAAGTTAATATTTTTACTGTCCCGGTTGAGGGAGGCAAACCGAAACAATTGACAGAGATATCAGCTGAACTCCAGGATCGCTTCCCATGCTGGTCACCCGATGGTAATTCCATCACGTTTATCCGCCCTGAAATAGTGGATAAGGAATTCATAATGCATATTTATACAATGACCCGGGAAGGTGAAAACCTGAGAAAAATAACGGATAGATCTGATGAAGTGGCATATGCACCCATTGACTGGGCACCGGATGGCAAATCAATCACCTATTTTTCTAATGACAATACTATAAGATCCATTCCGGTTGAGGGGGGAGAGCCAATGTTTATTACAGAAATTGATAGCGCCAACAGCCAGCATGAACTGGCATGGTCAGCCGATGGTACAGAGTTAGCTTATACAGATAAGGATAAGATCTGGATTTATACACCCGGAAAGGGTAAAACCAGGGAAGTAAAAACAGGTGTAACAGCACATGCTACCAAAATTGGCTGGTCACCCGATGGTAAAAAAATAGCTTTCACAGCTTTTTCAGGAGGAGATACCGAACTATGGCTGATGGAAAACTTCCTGCCCCTTGATGGATTAACTCAAAAGAATAATGAAGAACGTGAATGAAATTCAGAATTAAACCAATTACCAGGCTTTCAATAATATTTATTCTTGCCATTGTCCTGTCAGGGAGCATATTGACATACTTCAGCATTAATAATATATCAAACCTTAAGGAACTCATTGAGAAAAGGATCATCGAAGAACAGCGGGAACTATATGCAGAGTTTTCCGCTGCTCTTCAAAATAAACTGGACATAATAACAACAGGCCTGGAGAATGGAGAGGATCAGCCCGGCGTAATAAAAGACTCACTGTTGAATAGATCTCTTGAATCTGATTATATAATTCAGACGTTCATACTTAACAAAACCGGGAAGTTTGTCTATCCACGTTTTGAGAGGATACCCGAGGGATTTCAAATCCCATTATTTTCAGAGAGGTTCAGAACTACTTATATAGAAGGCGAAAAAGCTGAATTCGCAGAGAAGGATTTCAGAGTAGCCGAAAACTATTACCTGGCATGCCTCCAGAACTCAACAGGCAGCAAGGATTCTGTAAAAGCATTAAATGCCCTGGGCAGGGTTGCAATAAAGCAGAATGATGAGAGAAATGCCTTTTCATT
Organism: Bacteroidales bacterium; assembly: GCA_003518245.1. Classification (GTDB taxonomy): domain Bacteria; phylum Bacteroidota; class Bacteroidia; order Bacteroidales; family VadinHA17; genus UBA9300. Next base: position 1,273 of record DOZA01000211.1, read on the forward strand.
TTATAAACTGATCGTGTCAGATTACTTTTCTGAATCAGATGCTTACGGGTATCCTTATGTCTATTACGCTATGCCACAGCTCCTGAAAATCACTGGGGTGGATAATTCAGAAGAGCTGGCATCGCTGATCAGGTTTTCACTGGAGCAAATGAACTTCGGCCTCATCCCCCTGAATTACTCCACCGGGGACTTGCTCTCCGCAATAACAGACTGGTTGAAAGAAGCTGCACCAATCAGCGCTGAACAGTTATCACATGTAAATAGATTAATCGAAAGTCTTGATAAACAAATTCAATTTGTGAATATATACGGAGATGAGCTGAAGGAAATCACGGAACAAAGTAATCAGAACAGCTATTATTCCACGGATAATGATTTTAAAATTATTAATTCCTATTCCGGTGATAATCATGAGTTTTTCCTGGTCAACACTGATCTTTATTACACGGGTGGTTTCCTGATCAATCTCAATAACCTGTTTGATACGCTGGTGACAGAAGATCTCCGGGAAGGTTTTGATTTCAATTATGTTATTGAATTTCCTGACGACTACATACTGGAAGATAACAATCAAAGCCTTGTATATTCATCTCAGCTTAATCCTTATTTCCCGGGACAGCTGATACGCATCAGGCTTGCAGATGAAGACCTGATAAATGATATTGTAAAACGCCGCAGCTGGATATATGGCATCGCTTCCCTGCTGCTGCTGGTTGCAATGGTGCTTGGTGTGGCCCTTATCCTCAGGGATATAGCCAGGGAAAAACACCTGGCACGTATGAGGGCTGATTTTATTTCAAATGTCACCCATGAACTGAAAACACCATTGACATCAATACGCATGTATGCTGAATCAATAATGATGGGAAGGGTGAAATCACAAACCGTCAGGAATGATTACCTTTCGGTGGTCGTTAACGAAAGTGAAAGGCTAAAGAGGATGATAAATAATATCCTGGAATTCTCGAAGATGGAAAAGAGAAAACAGGAATACCACCCGTTTAAGACCAACCTGTCGGATATCCTGCATAAAGCTATCAGTGACATGAACTACTGGCTCGAAGAAAAGGGATTTAAATTAAAGACTGATATTGACAGGGATATAGCCGTGGAAGTTGATCCTGAGAAGTTCCACCAGGTATATACAAACCTTCTCAGTAACGCTATCAAGTACTCAGGCGAATCAAAGATTATAAGTATACGCCTGTTCAGAAATTCAAAAGAAGTAATTACTGAGTTTGAAGATAAAGGTATTGGTATAGCTATAGAGCATATGGAAAAAATATTTGAAGAGTTCTACCGCGTGGAAAGACCGGAATCGGGAGATATTACGGGTACAGGACTGGGACTGACCGTTGCAAAGGAGATTGTGGAAGCACATGGTGGGGAAATATACGCAGAAAGTGAGTTAGGTATAGGAAGCAAGTTTATTGTCAGGATACCGTTTGTAGGAGACTAAAGTCGGCAGTCGGCAGTTAGCAGTAGGTAGTTAAGGAAAATTATTAAATGATCAAATAGTTACAACAAATGGCAACAGGGTTTAGAAACTTAATTGTATACAAGAAAGCATTTGCTCTTGCAATGGATATCTATCAAGGTAGTAAGTCATTTCCCAAGGAGGAACTATATTCATTAACCTCTCAGATAAGAAGATCATCAAGATCAGTTTGTTCTAATACTGGTGAAGGATATCGTAAACGTAGGTATGAAGCTCACTTTGTAAGTAAGATCTCCGATTCAGAAATGGAAAACACTGAGACACAAGTTTGGCTTGACTTTGCACTTGCATGTGAGTATATTGCAAAAGAAGTTTTTAATGATTTCAACGAGCGATCTGAAGAAATCGGACGATTACTTAATCACATGATTGAAAATCCTGAAAAATATAAATGATCCAGTCGCCACTCACTAGTCCACATTCTCCATTCAGACTGCCGACTGAAGACTGGAGACTTAAGACTGAAGATTTGTGACTACAAATACGAACGATATATTTGGTAACGAATGAAGATTATTCTAATAATAGAAGACGACACCAGCATACTTCGGGGATTGAAGGATAATCTTGAGTTTGAGGGTTACAGGGTTATTGCTGAGACCAACGGGAAGGCAGGACTGGAGCATGCCCTCGGGAAAAATATTGATCTCCTGCTGCTCGATATTATGCTACCGGGAATGAACGGGTATGAAATATGCCGGAAGATTAAAAAAGAAAAACCTGATCTTCCTATCATCATGCTCACTGCCAGGGGGTCGGAGATGGATAAGGTCTCAGGTCTGGACACCGGAGCGGATGATTATGTCACCAAACCTTTCAGCATAAAGGAGCTGCTCGGCCTGCTTGCTTCGTCTCAGGAACGCCGCTGCACGGGCGAGAAGCTCCTTTATGCTGAAAGGTTTGGTGACATAATCATCCGCTCCGAGATTCAGCCCCAGCACGATATCCGACTCCT
>DOZA01000267.1 GCA_003518245.1 Bacteroidales bacterium
ATGCCCCTATGGGAAGGCTTAGAGCTGTGAACGGAGATAATGAACCATGGAATGTGAAATGGTGGTCTGTAGGTAATGAGATGTATGGTAGCTGGCAGCTTGGACATATGTCAACCGAGGAGTTCGTGGAAAAGCACAATAGTTTTGCTGATGCTATGCGCTCGGTTGATCCATTTATTTCACTTGTGGCTGTAGGTGAAGTTGGCGTCTGGGATGAGATGATACTGGCTAACTGTGCTGATAATATGGATCTTATTAGTGAACATTTTTATCGCCAGGACTGGCATGGTGGTGGACTAATGACACATGTGCTGCAGATACCGAGGGCAATTAAAGGAAAAGCAGAGGCACACAGGAAATACAGGGACGAAATAACAGGCCTGGAAGAAAAGAATATAAAAATATGCATGGATGAATATAATTATTGGTATGGCCCACATATTTATGGTGAGCTTGGAACAAGATATTTTATGAGAGATGCTCTGGGCATAGCTGCAGGTATGAACGAATTCTACAGGCAGTCTGATATTATTTTTATGGCTAATTATGCACAAACGGTTAATGTGATAGGCTGTATCAAGGCTAATACCACTCATTCGGTTATGGCAGCTACAGGTCAGGTCCTGAAACTTTACAGGGCACAATATGGTAAAATACCACTCATACTGAGAGGAGAAACTCGACCCCTTGATATTAGTGCTGCCCTTAATTCTACTGCTGATACACTTGTCATTTCTGCTATTAACCCAACCTGGGAAGAAGTTCGGTTTGATTTAAATATTAAGAATGCTGGTACCGGATCAGGGGCAATCCATTGGGAAATTACTGCTCCCGATGATATGGCTTATAATGAACCGGGAATACCCGATAAGGTTATTATCATTGGTCCTGAACAGGTATTAAATAATAAATCTTTCAAAGTTAAACCTGTAAGCATCAACATCTTTAAAATACCTGTGATCAATATAAACTAAAAATATGAAGATTATAAGCTGTATAATTATTATACTTTTCCTACTGGTTATTTCTTGTAAGGAAAGTCCTGATAAACCAGATATCCTGTTCATAGCAATTGATGATATGAATGACTGGATAACACCTCTTGGAGGAAGAGAGAATATGCACACTCCCAACATTGATGCATTGGCAGGCAGGGGTATGCTCTTTGAGAATGCACATTGTACAGCCCCGGCTTGCTGCCCCTCACGTACCAGTGTGATGACAGGTGTACGCCCAAGTACATCAGGAATATATGCCAACACTCAAATATGGAGGCATTCGACTGTTCTTGAAAAGGCTCTTACTATCCCGGAATTTTTCAGGGAGCAGGGTTATACAGTAAGAGGAGGGGGAAAGATATTTCACGCTTTATCCTGGATACAGACAGCATACGGCATTGATCAGAATGATTTCACTGTCTGGGATGAATATTATCCTTCAATGTCAAGATCAATACCTCCATCAATATGGCCTGAGTCATATGAGATTGATAGCTTGGGTACTGTATACTGGGAAAATATCGCAGGCAGGGAAACTGAGGGAAGACCTTCATATTTCTTTGATTGGGGCCCTCTTGGAAAAGAAGAGGACATGGCAGATAATAAAGTGGTTGACTGGGCAATTTCTAAGCTTAAAGAAAAATATGATAAACCCCTTTTTCTTGCAGTAGGTATATACAGACCGCATATACCATGGTTTGTTCCAGAGGAATATTTTGATCTATACCCGGTAGAAGAAAGGGACTTGCCTGCCATTCTTGAGAATGATCTTGATGATGTCTCTCCTGCTTCATACAGGTGGGTCAGAAGGAATTGGCAGAAATGGATGATAGAAAATGAACAATGGAAATACGCTGTACAGGCATATGAAGCAAGCATCTCTTTTTCAGATGCTATGCTCGGAAAACTTATCAGGGGACTTGATGAAAGTGGACGTGCAGATAATACCATAATAGTATTATGGTCTGATCATGGAATGCATATTGGGGAAAAAGAACAATGGGAAAAATTTACACTCTGGGAAGAGTCAACAAGGGTACCACTGATTATTATAGTCCCGGGCCTTACTAAAGCCGGGTCCAGATCTGTTGAAGCAGTAAGCCTGCTTGATATATATCCTACTCTCGTAAGACTGGCAGGAAAAAAGAAATTTGATCAACTGGAGGGAACAGACCTGTTGCCCCTTATAAAAGATCCTGATAGTAAAAGAGATGAACCAGCCATCACAACTTTTCATAAGGATAATCATTCTGTGAGAACAGAAAGATGGAGATATATACGCTATTTTAACGGCGATGAAGAATTATATGATCATAAGAATGATCCCGATGAATATTATAACCTTGCTGATTCAGTAGATCTTAAACCAATTATAGAGGAACTTTCAAAATGGTTGCCTGAAATTAATGTTAATGAACTATAGTTACTTAACCTAGTTTATGTAGAAAAGTAATTATTCCCTATTTTTGGTATTGATCTATTTTAAATAGATTATAAAATGAAAATAGAGAAGATACTGATCACCCCATTCCAGAAATTTGTCAGAGTAGAAAACCTTAGTGGTATATTGCTTTTTGGTGCTACTATTATTGCCCTGATACTTGCTAACTCATCTTTTGCACCAGCCTATGAGTCAATATGGCAGTGTGAATTTGGTATACAGACGCCCAACTTTGAGCTTGTTAAGCCACTATTATTATGGATTAATGATGGATTGATGGCTGTTTTCTTTTTCCTTATAGGCCTGGAGATAAAGCGTGAGGTATTAATTGGTGAGCTGAATAACCTCAAGAAAGCATCATTCCCAATATTTGCAGCTCTGGGTGGAATGATCATACCCGTTTCCCTATATATAATTCTTAATAAAGACCAGGGGACATCTCATGGTTGGGGGATACCGGCTGCCACAGACATTGCATTCTCTCTTGCCATATTACAGCTGCTTGGCAAACGGGTACCTATAAGCCTTAAAGTTTTTCTTGCTGCCTTTGCTATTGTTGACGATATCGGAGCAGTACTGCTTATAGCATTTTTCTATAGCACGGGTATTAAATGGCTTCTGCTAATTATTGCACTGGCTATAATAATTATACTTATATTTTTTTCCATGAGGGGGATCTATTCAAAATACATATACTTTCTTGCAGGGGTGATAGTATGGCTGCTTTTCCTGAAAGCAGGCTTTCATCCTACGGTAGCAGGTGTATTACTGGCCTTTACAATACCGCTTCGTAAAAAGGTAGATGTAAATACCTATGCTGTTAATCTATACAATATAGTGGATGATTTTAAAGAAGCCGGTGATGGCAAGAGCCCTGTTCTGTCAAAGGAACAGGTTGACTATATTGATGATCTTGAGGACTGGACCAGCCGCGTTCAGTCGCCGCTTCAGCACCTGGAACATAATCTTCATAACTGGGTGGCTTACTTTATAATTCCAATTTTTGCCTTTGCAAACGCAGGAGTAATCCTGAAAACAGGCACTGAGCTTAATTATTCACTTATAATGATAATCATAATAAGTCTTTTTGCCGGAAAGTCTATTGGTATATTACTTTTTACATGGCTGGGAAGGAAACTTAAACTTACAGTAATGCCTGAAGGTATAAGATCTTCTCAACTGCTGGGTATAGCATTCCTCGGAGGTGTGGGCTTTACTATGTCAATTTTTATATCAAATCTTGCCTTTGTGGATAACCAGGCGGTAATAAACTCCGCAAAAATCGGTATAATTGCAGGTTCTCTTATCTCCGGGTTAACAGGTTACATCATTTTACGGTTTTCGACTAAAAAGTAAGCGCTGATACCTTTAATACTATTACCAGGAACCAGTAGTGAGCAATGAGCAACGAGGATCAAAAAAAAACCAACAAGTATAAGTATTTATAGTTATTCAAATACCATTTTTTACCCCATTGCTTATATTTGCATAATATTTTCATTTGTATCTGATAATTATTCTAAATCAATTCCTTAATGGAAGCGATTACTAGAAAGGTAGAAAACAGGACTAATTTAAAGGTGATGAAAGAGGGTAAACAGGATATAGCATTCACACAAGCGTATCACCCGCACGTACCCGCTCCTCCCACTGTGAAAAAACAGAGGGTTACGCGTGACAGGCCTATAAAGAGTATAGTAAAGGCTATCACCTGGCGTCTTATTGCTTCCGGTACCACTTTCGGTCTGGCATACCTGTTTTTTTATAAAGATCCTCATGTAGCACAGAAAGCAACAGGTGTTGCAGTTGCGGAAGTATTATTGAAACTTATATTGTATTTCTTTCATGAAAGATTATGGGAGCGTGTAAGATGGGGACGTATGCTGGTTATCATCAGAAGGGGAACACGTAAGTCCAGGAAGTCAATACGTAAGATAATTTTAAGAAAGCCCTGATCATTATGACAACTGCTGAATTATTGAATAAGGTTCAGGATAAGAGTCCTGTTGAAGGTTTAAATATTCTTGCTGAATTATATAATAACAAGATCGTATTTACAACCAGTTTTGGTGTGGAAGACCAGGTTATTACAGATATGATATTCTCAAATAATATTGATATTGAGGTAATAACACTTGATACCGGGCGCCTGTTCATGGAAACATATAAAGTATTCAATAAGACTATTGAAAAATATGGCAGGAATATAAAAACATATTACCCTGATACTGCTTCGGTTGAAAAGATGGTTTCAGAAAAAGGTCCTTTCAGCTTTTACAAATCAGTAGAGAACAGGAAAGAATGCTGTTATATTAGAAAAGTAGAACCTCTAAACCGTGCACTAGAGGGTATGAGGTGCTGGATTACAGGTATAAGGGCTTCACAATCAGCAGACAGGGATGAGCTGGATATTATAGAGATGGATGAAGCAAGGTATATATATAAATATAACCCTTTGCTTAACTGGGAGTTGAGCGATGTTGAAGAATATATTAAAAAGCATAATGTCCCTTATAATATACTACATGACAAAGGCTATGTGAGCATTGGTTGTGAGCCATGTACACGGGCCATTAAACAAGGTGAAGATTTTCGTGCAGGCCGCTGGTGGTGGGAATCAAATTCCAGCAAGGAATGCGGCCTTCACGAATAGCTCTCCTTCAAAAACCCTGAACGCTGAATCCTTCTACTTAAAATCTACCTCAATCGAATTATCCTTCAGTATTTCCCTGAATTTTTCCATTTGCCCGGGTGATTCAAACATATTACCCCATAAACTGAAATAATTAATTAAACTGGCTTTGCTTATTATTATATACAGCCCTGCCATAATATGATACTCCTCAATAGTACAGTGTCCATAATTATTTACAGGTATACCTGTGTGCAACAAGCTGTTGCCCTTTAAGAATATCTTATACTTGTATTTGGGATTATGCCAGAAAGGCACCACATGGTCACCTGTTGTATGTATTGTCACAACCGGAATTTCTGTTTCTCCTGTTGTTTCATAATTCCTGACACTCATCTTTGCCCCATAGTCAGCCCTAATACGCTGTATTGACCTGTTTAGCCTCCAGTCATTATCAGAACCCCAGTACCATTTCCTGGTATTGTCATAGGGAACACCGTCCATCCTGTTATGTATGTCGTTAGTAAGCATAATTCCAAACCTCAGGAGCTCCAGTGTAACAGTCCCCATAGCCTCCGGATCATTCATATCAACAGTTACCTTTGCACACTTCAGGAGCTGGGGAACCCTTTCCGGGTAGTTTTGCATCAGACCAATTAATACCTCCTGTAAATTCCTTCCATCCCATTCTTGAGGCCTGTAATCTTCATTTTTCCAGGCATCCATAATTTCCGTGCTAATTGTTACAGCCGGGTTTCCAATATCAATTCCAAGATTTTTCAGCTCTTTCCCGAAGAAATAGTTAAACAGTACATGGAAATCGCCCATATACTGCAGTTGCTTCCAGAAATCACCGATAGGCGCACCAATGGAAATAGCGCCATCAAACGTATGAGGGTATTTTTCAATTGTTTTTATGGTAACCAGTCCTCCTTCAGATGGCCCGCCAAGGAAAAGCATATCAGGCCTCATATACTCATCATGCTCATCGAAGAACATATCAGCAATATTAACGAGCTCTTTTATGTCTTCCACAGCATCAAGTACAGCAAGGCCATTATCACTGTAACTGGTGCTTGCATAACCCATAGTATTTGCCAGTATGATTTCTTCAACAGACTTATCACCGATGCAGTCATCAGGTAGCTTAATCCCTTCGTAAGGTACCGGGTCAACCATACCATGTGCATAAAAAATCATATACCTGGAGTCAAGGCTGTTCCATGCTTCAACTTCAGGAAGGGAAATAAAATTTATACACGTTCCGGTCGTATTTGTATATTTACCTGGTGCTGTGCTTTTGAACATTGTATTATGCTCAATATCAAGAGCAGGATCAAAAAACATATCGTCTTTCTGGCATGAAACAGTTAATACCAGAAAAACGAAAAACCACAGGAATATTTTCCCCGCGGGATAATTTCCGCATCTTTTGGAATTTTTCATGATAATATTATTTAGTTGATTGAACAATCATTGTATCAGGTACTCCTGTTTATAGCAAGTAATATTACGCCGTACGGATATCACTATTAACAAACTGATCTTTATAATATTAGATAAAACCAGTTATGAGAGCATTTTATTTTTATGCCAGGGCATATACCAGGTCTCTGATGCAAAGTTATGAAAGCAAAAGGCCGAAGTCAAATTTTATTTATGAGCGGCAAAAAAAAAATCATAACTTTATCTATAAAGCAAAACCAGTGAGTAATGCTATATTCAAAGAGAATACCAATTACCGTAGGTGTCATTGGACATCTTGATGTTATCACTACCGATGAACACAGGGTAAAGATTGAGAAGTTGTTCAACGATCTGGCTGATAAATACCCCTGTTCACCCATACACCTGTTATCATCTATAGCTGAAGGCGCCGACAGGTTTGTTGCCAATATTTTCCTGGAGATGAAGAAGGAGAATGAAAAATATCGTGACCGCTTCGAGCTGATAGTGCCAATGCCTTTTTTAGCAGAGGAATATAAAGAGGACTTTGATGACTATTCCGACAAGGAATTTGATGAATTGCAACAACAGGCTAAAAGGAGCTTCATTGTTAAGACAGATGAGAATGAAACGGACAGACCAGGGAAATACCTTAAAACGGGTAAGCTTGTGGCAGACAGTTCATTAATACTGATAGCCCTGTGGGATGGTAAGGTAGGTAAAAAGGGAGGAACAGCCGATATAGTGAAATATAAGATGACCGGGGATGATGATACCGTTGCCGAAAGTACTTTCGAATATGATGGAACTGTATTTATTCTACCAAGTGCAAGAAAACATTCTCCCGGTAATGTTTCAAAACATCATGAATTTGGCAGGTATCTATCACTTGATAGTATCCATAATGATATTACCCTTAAAGAAGCACTAAATAAGATAGAGGAGATAAACAGGGATTCCCTGAATCTTGACCGTGAAGGAATGAAAAAATCAAAATCATATCTTTTCAATGAACCGGAAAAGCTTCAGTTATCAGAAAGAATGGTAATGGAATGGTATGCCATACTCGATCAGATGGCAGTTAAAACACGGAAAAGGGACCTCCATATTACCGGCTGGATGTTTACTCTTGGCTTGCTGTTTGTGTTTACACTTGAGATATATTCTAATATATGGACCAGCAGAATAATGCTGGCACTAGCGATGTCTGTGCTGGTTTCAACTACAATCGTATTTATCTTTTCATGCCTGAAAAAAGACCATAAGAAATATCTGTACAGCAGGACTCTCGCAGAAGGTTTGAGAATTCAATTCTACTGGAATATTACCGGCATAAATGAAAATGTTTCGGATTATATATTAAGGATACACAGTACAGAATTTACCTGGATAAAACATATTCTGTCAGCACTTCATGGAATAAGCTATAATATAAAAACAATTAATGCTGACTTAATTAATGATCTTACTAATTACTGGATTAAAGACCAGGATGAATATTTTGATGCTTCAGTTAAAAGGATGAAAGAACGAATAGCCCATTATCACAGGGTATCCAATACTTTTCTTATCCTGGCTATATTATTTTTTTTCTCAATATTCTTTATGGGTAATTTTATTATTGCTAATTACTTCCTGCTCAATGTCATGCTGGTTATAGCCCCTATTATGCTTGGAATATTCGTCCTTATACGTGCCTATATTAAAACCAAAGCTTATGAGCAATTGCTAAATCAATATAAGATTATGCAGGTGATTTATAAAAAAGCCGAAGCAAAGATTATTGAACTGAACAGGTCCCAGATGAAGCCTGAAGAAAGAAATGCATACTTTAAAGAGTTATTCTTTGTAATAGGCAAAGAGGCACTAATAAAAAACGGTATATGGTTTTTGTTATTCAAGGATAAAAAACCTGACATAAAATTAAAATAAGAGAATTGGAAAATAATAATATTATCCATATTTGAGTAAGATACTTCTTTCAATAAGGAAATAACATTTTATATTTTTGCGCAGTTGATTATTGTATGTTATTATTTAGTAGGATAATAATGAAAAAGATATTTAAGGAAAAACTACTTGAAAAAGAAAAGAACAGGGAACGTATGGTAGCTCCGCTAATGGGCTTCCCCGGTATAAATATGACAAACTGTACAATAAAGTTGGCCCAACAAAATTACGGAGAACAATTCAAGATTCTGAAAGCAATTGCAGAAACGTTTGAACCTGATATATTATTTCCTATGATGGATTTGTCAGTTGAGGTTAATGCATTAGGAAGATATACCATTTTTCCAAAATCAGATTCTGCAACAGTTGTAAAAGACAGATTTACTGATGATGATTTTAAACTTGAAAAAAATGTAAATATTTCTTTTGATATGAGACTTCTTGGATATGTTGAAACTGTAAAAATGATGTCTGTTGGATTACCGGATTCAATATTAAAAGGAGCATATGTTACAGGTCCGTTTTCTCTTGCTTCTCTAATACTGGGGGCAGATGATGCTGTAATGGCAACAATAGCCCAACCTTCTCATCTGCATAAGCTTTGTCAACTTACAACTGAAAAAATCCAGAGTTATGTTCGACTTCTTATAGCAGCCGGAGCACAGGTTATTTGTATACTTGAACCCACTTCAGTAATGCTTGGCCCTGATCAGTTCAAGGAATTCTCCTCCGATTATGTAAGTCATATTGTCAAAAGTTGCAGGTATACAGGTGTTGCTACCGTATATCATACCTGCGGAAATACAACTCATCTGGTGGATAATATGGTGGAGTCAGGTGTTGATGTAATAAGCCTTGATTCTCCACGTGCCGGTGTTGACCTTCCGGAAATTGCTGGCAAATTGAAATCTGATATAGCTATAATGGGTAATATAGATCCTACAGGAGCAATACTCAAAGGTCAGCCAGAAGAGGTCGAAACGGAGGTGAACAATCTTCTGAAAGAAATGGAATCATTCCATAATTTTATTCTTAGTACAGGTTGCGATCTGCCACAGGAAACGCCTTTACCTAATATTGAAGCCTTAATGAATACCGGTCGCCGTTACAGGCTGCCGGCAAATATATAATAGTTAATTGCTGAAATTCATGCTGAGGACAAATTTCTCAGGAAAAGTGCTTTCATATGACAATTCGATATATGATGTTTTATCTATTATCTCATCAAGCAAAGAAATAAACCAATTTGATTTAACTGCCAGTAAAGCACCCGTGCCAGCTGCATTGCCTATTTGAATAATTCTTCCTCTCATCTCAGAAGGTAGAAGACCAATTAAGATAGCATTTTCAATATCCAGATAATTACCAAAACCCCCAGCCAGAATCAAATTGTCAATATCATCAAATTTATAGCCAGACTTGTCTAAAAGTACATCAATGCCTGCTGCTACAGCACCTTTTGCCAGCTGAATTTCTCTTATGTCCTGTTGTGTAATCGAAATATCAGAGTTAATACTGTTTCTTTCTGCATAAGATATCAGAATATCTTCATCGATTGATCCATCTTTATGTATTATTCCCTTCCTGAGCATATTGGCTATAATATCAATCAACCCTGAACCACATATGCCCCGTGGGGGAATATTTGAAATTGTTGCAATATGATCATCAACATATTTACAGATTGCTCCGCTGAAAGCTCCCATTCCACAGGAAATATTGGCACCTTCAAAAGCCGGTCCTGCTGCAGTAGCACAACACCATATCTTCTCATTTCTCAGCAAAGCCATTTCGCCGTTTGTGCCAATATCAATATAAAGATATCTCTTTGTTTTGCTGATGCTAGTGGAAGCAATGCCGGCAACAATATCAGATCCAATATATGCACTTACTGAAGGTAAAAGATGTATCTTAGCTTCCTTATTACAATTAATGCCAGTTTCAGTTGCTGATAATACGCAGTGATGGATGAATTGTGGCTTAAAAGGAGCAAGAGCAATTGATCGTGGATTTGCTCCGGCAAAAAGGTGTAACATCGTGGTATTACCCGCAATTGCTATCCTTACAAATGAATCTGGTTCAATACCATTCTTCCTTGAGAAATTATTTATTTGATTATTTATCGCATCAATGATTAATAGTTGTAGATTAACCAGCCCATTCTTGTTGCTGTTACAATAATCTATCCTTGATATAACATCAGATCCATAAGTAGCCTGTGGATTCATCTCAGAATAAGTGGCAATACGAGACCCGGTAGATAAGTCAATAATGTAATAAACTATTGTGGTTGTCCCGATATCAATTGCTAAACCATATGGTGATGGACTGAGCCTGACTGAATCTCCAGGTTCAAAAGGTACTTCAATTGTATTCTTGTACTGTGAACTTAATATTCTCATCTCCCTGTCTTCAGGGAGTACTACTGAAATGTCTTTATTTATACTGTATAAACATGAATTTACATATCTTTCACCATCTATTTGTACTTTACATTTACCACATTTGCCTTTACCTCCGCATGGAGAATATA
>DOZA01000106.1 GCA_003518245.1 Bacteroidales bacterium
ATGATCCCGGGGAGCCACAATACCTATTTTACGGTATATAATCTTACACCATTCCCTTCCCCTGGGACTTCTTGTCCCACGCGGGTCAATACTCAGAATAAGGTAGCCTTGCTGAGCCATGTACTGATGCCAGAGATCGCCCCCGCCCCAGTTGTTCTGAACCGTTGCACCTGCAGGCTCACCATATATAAATATTATTACCGGGTATTTTTTCGACGGGTCAAAATCACGTGGTTTTATCATCCATGCATCAAGTTCAGCTTCACCAATATCAACCCTGAAAAATTCCTTGGGCTCAAGTTCCAGTCTGTCATACCTTTCTTTTGCTTCCTTATTGCTTACCAGTAAGCGTGATTCATTATGCCCCGGCAGGCTAATCAATGAGATGCGTGGAGGGGTGACTACATTCTGATAGGTATGAATTGCCCATTTTGCATCGGCCGATATCTGGTATGAATGTTGACCGGGCATATTATCAGGAGTTATCCTCTCTGCTTCACCCCGCCCATCGAGCCTGCTCCTGTATAAATATCTGTCTATGGGTTTATCCGGTGATGCTATATAATACACATAACCACTTGCAGGATCTATACAGCTTATATTTATTACATCAAAATCACCTTTTGTTATAAGGCTCATTCTTACCCCATCCCTTGAAACCTTGTATAAGTGAAGCCAGCCATCACGCTCACTGGTCCAGGTAAAATACTTGTCATTATCAAGCCACATAATATTATCATGAATATCCAGGAAGGCCTCATCACTATCGGTTAGGATATTAGTAAGCTCCATGGTATTTATATCACCAACCCACACAGTGTTGGTGTTTTGCTTACGGTTGAGCTGTTGTATCATAACTTCATCCGAGTTGGGAATAAAATCCATTCTCGCCAGGTAATTATTTCGCGGGTCACCGGGAATGCCAAACCATTTTGTAACTCCGCCCTTTGATGGCACCACTCCTATTTTAACTGAAGAATTTGTTGTCCCTGCTTTTGGATAGGGTAAGGGTATTGGAACAGAATATACGGAATCAATATTATTTATCATATAAAATATACCTGTTCCCTGAGTATCAGTTTGCCAGTAAGCTATATGTTCACCATCAGGACTCCATCTGAAACCATCCCTGCAATCCAGTTCCTCCTCATATACCCAGTCAAAAGTGCCATTAATAATATTATCACCCCCATCATTTGTTATCCGGGTAATCTTACCTGAAGACAGATTTTCAACATAGATATTCTTCCTGCTTACGTAAGCAACCTTAGACCCATCTGGAGAGAACTTTGCGAACATCATGGTAGTACGCTCCACATCTTTCCCCAGTTGCTGCAATTTACCGTCCTCCAGGTTCAGTACCCAGTAATCTCCCCTGGTATGATATCTCCATACCCTCCTGGTATTTGTAAATATTAATAACCGGGTGTTGTCTTCCGACCATGTATAATCAGCAATGTATAATGGTTCTGCGCTTCCTTCAGGAATCAGTTGTTTTGAAGAAATCAATACCGATCTATTTCCTGTACCAGCTTCATACCTTACAATATCATAGGCACCCGTTTCTTTATTAATCTCCAGGCTTGAATACCCTTCTGAATCTTTCATCCACCTTACAGGACCAAATCTTTCCTGTGTATATACCCTGTTCTTATAAATATCTTCCAGTTTCAGATCATTATGATCCTGGGAAAGCATAAGGTTACAGAAAGGAATAATAGCAAGGACTATAGCTATACGTATCAAATAGGGATTATTCATTCGTTTCATTTTATTATAATTTATTGTTATATGTTTTCTCAACTGTTTTAAGTATGATCTCGTATCTTCCACCTGGCAGTACAAATTTACCCGGATCTTTTATTGAATTTAAATCTATACTGTCTTTTTTGTTCAAATCTTTTATCTCCGATAATTGAAACTTCTGGCAGGGAAGTATAATTATTGCTTCACTCTTCTCAGGTATCTGTACATTATAATAATATATATGATCGTTCCCCTTTCTCCACCCTGAAACTATCAAGCCAGGCTCAGATTTGTAACTGCAATTAACATATTCCAGGCCATCCGGAAATCCAGGAGAGAGGATAAATTTACTGAATCCCGGGTTTTCAGGATCCGGGTTTATGCCTGCGAGGTTTTTGTAGAACCATTCTGAGATACTACCGAACATGGGATGGCAATTTGAAAAGGTATTATCACTCTCCCGCCATGTCTCCCATATGGTGGTTGCTCCTTTGCTGATCATATGACCCCAGCCCGGGTATCCGGTATTGTTGACCACCTTGAAGGCTGTTGATACATTTCCTGTTTCCGACAGTGCGGAGAGAATATATTTTGTACCAAAAATACCTGTAGTAAAATGACCGCCAGCTTTATCAATATAGTATAATAAACTATCTGTCACAGCTTTTCTGTCTTCATCAGGGACCAGATCAAAGTACAGCAGTACAGAAAATAATACCTGTTTATTATCAACTTCATACTTTGGTTCAAGCCAGAAATCTTTAGTTAACCTGTCAGAGAGCTTTGATGCAAGCCCTGTATATTTATCAAGGCCCTTTTTATCATTCATTAATTCAGCAAACTTCTGCATTATTCGTGCGCATTGCAGGTAGTGAGCTGTTCCTGTAAGCTCCACGGGGGCCCTTTCCAGCGACTCATGGTCACTTAGACCGGAATTTACAACCCCTGAAGGATGTATCCTGGCTACCTTATCCATCCAGTTCTTATCACACTCATATAATTCTTCAACTATATCTGTATCATTGTAATACAGGTATAGATAGTATTGCGTTATAAGGAATGCAGATTCCCAGCTCAGCCCGCAATAATTAATACCCACATAGGGTGCTGTATCAACAAAGATCGTGTCATTAATTGCATCTACCCAATCATAAACAGTTTTCCTGTAGAACTCCCTCATGTCAAAATTCATAATAAAAGCCTCACTGGTAGCATTCAGGTCTCCCCCATATCCGAATTTCTCACGTGCGGGACAATCTGACTGCACACCTATAAGGTTAGCCCTGAAAGTTCGTACCGTAGCACCCTGTATTGAATCAATCAATGATGACGAGCAGTTGAAACTATTGGCATAAAGATCTGTACTGAGAGAGAGTCCCATGATATCGGTGATATCAGGTTTGTAATCAAGTCCCCTGATTTCCATATAGCGGTAGGTATGATAGGTGAAATCAGGTAAAAAACAAACAACTGTGTCTTTATCAAATATATAAGTATCTGTTTGCCAGGCAATATCAGGAGCTCCCGGCCCACCTGTACCCTTACCCTTTATCTGACCGCATACTGTCGTCATTGGATTGAGCTTACCAGATTCATATACTCGTTCTCCAAATCTAAAAACAACAGAATCACCAGCTTTACCTTTAAGCCTGGCCAGATAAACACCTGTAAAATTGATTCCCATATCAACTATATAGCTGTTGTTTTCAATATCATATATTTTAACAGGGTTTATTGTATCTGTAACTACTACGGGTGGAAAAAATCGCTTCTTCAATTCTCCTCCTGGTCCCGGGATAACTGCAGCTCTATTCCATTGATTGTCTATAAAACCGGGCTGTTCCCAGCCGGGCTGCTCATACGACTGATCATAAACCACACCGAGGTAAACATTATTTCTCATCAGGGGACCAAAAGAAAATTTCCATGAATCGTCAGTTTTTACTTCCTCAACTGATCCGTTACTGTACTCAATAATTATTCTGGCTATAAAACATGGTTTACCAACCGGAAGTTTTTCTCTAAGATTGAGATGCCCCCACATCCTGAGAGGCAATGGATTATAAAACCCGTTACCAAGAGTCACCCCAATGCAATTCAGACCTTCCTGAAGACTAGATGTAATATTATATTCTGAATAACACACACGCTTGCTATAATCAGTCCAGGCCGGGCTCAGAATATTATCCGTTCTATAAATACCGTTAACAGAAAACCTGTAGTATCCTGCAGATGAAATTAAAAGCCTGGCCAGTCTGATTTCCTTATCAATAATAAATTCCTTCCTGAAGATTGGTGCTGGCCTTTCCTGATAGA
Source organism: Bacteroidales bacterium (assembly GCA_003518245.1). GTDB lineage: Bacteria > Bacteroidota > Bacteroidia > Bacteroidales > VadinHA17 > UBA9300. Next base: position 4,063 of record DOZA01000106.1, read on the forward strand.
AAAGGCTGTCATTCTCAGGAAGAATTCTTCCGTCACTTATCCACTCAGCTCCATTAAATATATTCTTATCTTTATTCTCGCATGATGTAAAAAAGCATGGCAGAATAAATACTATCGATATGTAAACCAAAAATCTCAATTCTTAAATCTTAAATCTGCAATCTTAAATCTCTGTCTTCCCCTCGTCTCTCATCTCTACCCATAATCTCTGAATTACCGGTACCAGCTTTTCCATAAGTTCAGGTTCTTCACTGGATATATCATTCTGCTGTGAAGGATCAGTATCGAGCTTATATAATTCAAATCTCTCAGGGACATAATTAAAGAACCATTGATTTAGCTTCATACTATCAGGTTTTTCCGGGAGCCATCCAATTATGGAATAATTATCATACCTCATGCTTACCTGCGGCAACCTGAACCATGTATCGCTATGATGAGGATAATACCAGATTGCAGGAGTTGATCTTTCTTTAGTCTCTTTTCCAAGGAACGCATTGAAATTTTCCACTCCATCAATTTTCCTGCCATTCGGGAGATCAGATTTGGTAATAGTACAAAGAGTAGGCAAAACATCAATCCCAGTAAATAAAATATCACTTGTACTTCCGGCAGTAATTATTCCCGGCAACCTTACTATACCCGGAACCCTGTGGCCTCCTTCATAGGGGTACCGTTTCATTCCCCTATATATACCAGGTGTCCCAAAGCAGTTATTTCTTAACGGATCATGCCATTCGCCTCTTGATTCTTCTATTGTAACGGGTGTTTCAGGACCATTATCACTGGTAAACAAAACAAGTGTATTATCTTCTTCACCAATATCTTTTAGTGTCTGCATAAGCCTCCCAAAAGCCTGATCAAGCTGGCTTACTGTACCATAATACTCCTTACTGTATTCAGAAAGGTCCTCTACCGGCCTTTTCACGCCACCGTAAAGCACATTATTTCTCAGGGAATCTACTGATTTATTAACGTATAAACTACTATATTCAAGTGGCGGTTGAATAGGTGTATGAGGTTCATGGGAGGCAATATAAAG
>DOZA01000285.1 GCA_003518245.1 Bacteroidales bacterium
TCCTCATATTTCTTACAATCCCATACCTCCTTCAAGCGCTGGTACACTTCATCCCGACGACTTTTGGGAAACAGATCCATCGCATTAACCGAAAAATGACTCTGGCAACGCTGCCATACAGCTCCAGGATAATACTTCTTGATAGCAGGATGGATCCCCGGATGGTCATCACTGGTAAAAAGCCTGACACCCTTTAACCTCCTTTCCTTTAATCCGCCGATAAAACGGTCCCAGGAATCACCGATCTCCGACCAGGCAGTATCCATACCCAAAACATGCCTGTAACCCTCAGAATCGATCCCTATGGCAATCAAACAGGCGATATCAATGATCTTGCCATCTACCCGACAGTTCTCGTAACTTCCTACTCCAATATGTTCGTCTCTCTCTAGTTCCATTAAGCTCTGTATGCCTAAGCGAACAATCTCGCTTATTATGTCTTCTCCATGGTAATTACTTAGCTCTTTAAGCAGATCATCTGAATTCTTCTTTGTAAATTGCTCCTGTTCTTTGAAAGTCATGGTTGTTTGTTTTTTTGGTTTCACACTTTAAAACTATAAATCAACCGTGACTTTCTTTTATTTATTATTACTTATCCAATTTTACAGAAACAAAGTTACGTAACGAATATATTTACATAATGAAATTAAATTAATACCTTAAAAACATGAAAAAAAACTGGATTTCTTTTGGCCTACTTTTATTCTTATTCATTCCATGTATTCCATTTCTTTCCTCATGCAGTAATCAATCTGAAAAAATTAAGCCGAATATACTCTTCATTATGTCGGATGATCATACAAGCCAAGCATTTGGTATATACCATTCGCGACTGGCATCACTCAATCCTACACCTAACTTGGATCAGCTCGCAAGTGAAGGTATGATTTTTGACAATGTGTTCTGCAATAATTCAATATGCACACCAAGCCGTGCGTCAATAATTACAGGGCAGTACCCCCAGACTAACGGAGTACTTGACCTTACCGGCAGTATAACTCCTGACAGGCAATATCTTCCCATAGAGATCAGGAAATTAGGATACCTGACCGCCATGATTGGCAAGTGGCACCTGAAAGAGGAACCAGCTGCATTTGATTATTATAATGTATTACCAGGACAGGGCAAATATTATAATCCTGTAACTCGTGAATCAGGTAAAGGTGACTGGCCAGAAAATACAATTGAACATACAGGTCATTCCTCTGATGTACTAACAGATATAACTTTGAATTGGTTGAACAACAGGGATAAGACGAGACCATTCTTCCTGATGCATCACTTCAAAGCCCCTCATGACATATTTCGAAATGCCAGGCGATATGATTCTTATCTTGAGAATGAAAAAATTCCTGAGCCTGCAAGCCTGTTTAATTCAGGCAATCACGGTTCAGTATCAACAAGAGGAGTTAATGACAGCCTTATTAATACAATTGGAGCATCGGTATCTAAAAGATGTAATGTATGGAATCTTGGAAGGGCACTAAATATCAGTGATTCCATACCTGAGCCTGAATATACCCACCAGGTTTACCAGGCTTTTCTGAAAAGATACCTCCGTTGTGTCAAGGGGATTGATGATAACATTAAAAGGATTGTTGATTACCTCAAAGAAGAAGGCATTTTGGATAATACTATTATCATATACACCGGTGATCAGGGTTATTTCCTGGGAGAACACGACTATTTCGATAAAAGATGGATGTACGAGGAAGCAATGAGAATGCCTTTCTTCGTACACTATCCTGCTATTGTTACGAAAAACAGCCGGTCAGATCTTCTTATCAATAATACCGACTTTGCACCGACTATTCTGGAGCTTGCCGGAGGGAAAACACCTGAATATATGCAGGGTAAAAGTTTTAAGAGGACCATAGAAGGCAAAAACGAAAAGAACTGGAGAGAGGAAACCTATTATCGGTACTGGATGCATATGGCCCATTACCTTGGTAATCCAGCACATTTCGGGATAAGAACAAAACAATACAAGCTTATTTTTTTCTATGGTGCTGACTTCGAAGATCCTCCAAGAACAAACTATTGGGGATCCCAGGCTGATATAAAAACACCCCCGGGTTGGGAATTCTACAACCTTGAGAATGACCCCCATGAGATGAACAACTTGTACAATGACCCTGAATATTCTGAGATTATTAGCGAACTTAAAACCAGATTAAAAACATTACGTGAAGAACTTAACGAAACTGACATTAATTATCCTCATATTCAAAAGATAATAAATAACAACTGGGACAGATGATTACACTAACTCTGAAAAATAGTAAGTGTAGCTATACTGCTATATTATTATCATTCAGTATCTTAATAATACCGGTTATCACACTGAAAGCAAACGTTAATGTTAAGGAGGAAGGTGATAAACTCATAATAAATAATAATATCATGAGTTTTGTTATTAACTTAAGAACAGGTGAATACAGTGGTCAGTCATCAGATGGAAATGTCGTATTATTCAATAAAGCAGCATTCACTGTTGGATATAACAGATGGAAGGAACCAGAAGCGGAGTACTCCTGGGAAGAATCTTCCGTTGATGATGAATTGGGCAAGGGGATTTGTGTCTCTGTTTATAAAAAACCGGCTGAAGGATATAAACCTGTACAAATTCTGCTCATAAGACTTTATGATAACCAGTCATATGCGGTTCTTGGATGGGGTGTACAAAACAATTTCGATTACCCCCTTAGAATAAAACATGCTGATCTCCTGCTAGAAGGTGAACTCTATGTAGGTCAACAAATGAATAGTCCTCAGGTGCTTCGTGGCGGTGCAGGCTCTGAATCAAATTATGTAGAAGACACTGATAAGATCGAAGCACTGAACAGTGTTCTTCTGACATACAAGGATGGTAATCAAAGAAGGAGCATTGTTGCAGGAGGTTTAAAATATAAAGAATTTATAAGGACTATTGAAATTGCTGAAAAAAAAGGAAGAGGCAGTAATAATCCTGAATACCATGGTAAAGCTTACTTAACACTGGCAATGGATGATCCATATGGCAAACTGGTTAACAGTGGAGAAAAATATATTTCAGAAGATACTTATTTCATTGACTTCACCACTAGGCATCCGTTTGAATCACTGGAACGGCTTGGCAATGTTATGGCCATGGTAAACAATGCCAAGCCAAATTTTTATGATTTTCCCACCCTGTGTGGATGGGCGATATCGACACATGCTTATGGAGAAGGGCGCGATCTCAACCATTCTGCGGGAATGATAGAACAGGTTGATATTGCCTCTGAAAAGGGATTTCTTAAATATAGCCCGATAGCAGTAAGGGTTGAACCCGATTACTACTGCTATAATAATTACGGTAATACAGAACAAGGCTGGTGGGATGATGAACATTTTGCCCGTTTTGGCCATCTGAGGTCTCCTTATGAAACATTTAAAAAGTTCTGTAAAGGTGTAATTGAAAAAGGCGGCATTCCCTTTACCTATTTCCAGGTTTCACTGCCATCTAATGATTTTGCTTTAGCCCACCCTGAATGGATGCTCAATAACGATATTTCGGGAATACATATCACTCATGCACATCATCACCCGATAATAAGATATGATTATACTGATCCTGATTTTCAGGAATACATGAGAACGGTATGGAGAAGAATGAAAGATGATGGTCTCAAAGGTGTAAAATTCGATTATCCTGAAACCGCATGGAATATTAATGGAGGATTTGAGGACAGTAGTTATACAACTACATCTGCATACCGGAAGGTATTTGTGCTTTGTCGTGAAGGCCTTGGAGAGGAAGCTTTTATTCATGAGCGTAATCTGGGTGAAAGTGATGCTCCGAGAACTGATGCAACAGTAGGAATTATTGATCTTCAGAGAGTAACGGGAGATGGAAGTCATTTCACGACAGAGATGATAACAAGAATAGGCCTTAGATGGTTTAAAAACAGGAATTGCTTTCTTTATTATCCTGATAGTAAAACCATGCTTGAAATCCAAACAAAAGAGCCAATATCAACAAAGCTAAGGAGGGCCATTCTATCAGGGCATTCACTGATAGCAGGCAGGCTGGAATTAGCTACGTCTTTCAGCTCAATGAATGAGGAGATAATACATGACATTTCGAGAATATATCCGGCAGTAAAAAGTCGCAAAGCACCGCGACCGGTAGATATGTTTACAGGGAAAAAACATCCCGAGGTTTATCTTTACAAGGTTACACCAACTTGGCTGAATGCACTGTTTTTTAACACCGACACAGTTAAAAGTGAAGTATCCGCACCGCTGTCAGGGAATATGGTTGTAACAGGTTCACTCGGTTTAGACCCGGAAAATGAATATCACATATTCGAATTCTGGAACCAGGAATACTATGGAAAAGTTACTGGAAATGATATTATCTCGGCATATCTTGACCCAAGCGAGGTATGTGTATATTCAATAAGGCAAAAAGCTGAGCATCCTCAAATCATCTCAACCAACCGGCATATAATGCAGGGCCTTGTTGAACTTGAAAATGTCAACTGGGAACCTGCATCTGGAATACTTGGCGGTACGGCAATCTTAACCGGAGGAGATGAAATGAGAATCACAATAGCAGCCAATGGTTATGTGCCGGGGAAAA
>DOZA01000245.1 GCA_003518245.1 Bacteroidales bacterium
GAAGCACACATCATGGCCTGACAGGCTGCCTTCTCCTTATATTGTCAGGGCAAGTGAAGAGCTATTAAAAAAATTTGCATCTACCGGATTTATAAAGGGGATGACTATCTCCACTCCCGGTTTTTATGCACCCCAGGGACGGACACTGTCGCTATCACCCTTTGATAGTGATCTTAATAATAAAATAATGACATTCAGGTACAGGGATAAACGTATACTAAATTACGAAATGGAAAGTTCAGCAATATATGGTCTGTCAAGATTACTGGGTCATAAGGCACTCACCATTTGTGCGGCTATTGGCAACAGGACTAATGGCAGGTTTTTAAATGATTATAAACCTATTATGAATGATCTTTCAATAAAGATCCTGGATATAATCTAACCCGTACTGCGCAATCTTTTCCGAAACTCCTGATTGCTTTATTTTACTGTAACATCAAAGCCATTACTTCTTCAACCATGAATTCTGCAGCTTTACCATTTCCATAAAAACCGGGGTAAGAAAGTCCTCTGACATTCATCATATTAATATAACCTTCCTTAATCCTGTCCTTTTCAGCATCAACAAGCAAAGCGGTACCATTTTTAACCAGTTCTATCCATTCGGTCTCTGACCTGAGAACCAGGCAGGGACGCCTGAAGAAATGAGCTTCTTTCTGTACTCCACCTGAATCGGTACAAATAATAGCTGCATTTTTTTCAAGCAATATCATTTCCAGGTATGTTACAGGGGGTAGCAGTTTGACAGAAGAAGCTTTTCTTAATCTGTTAAGCAATTCAGGATTTTCTTTCTCAAGTACATGCACCGTTCGTGGATGAAGAGGCAGTACAAGCAGAATATTATGTTCTACAGATAATTCAATAAGTGATTGAAGAATAGTTTCCAGTCTTTCTATTATATCTGTATTCTTCTGCCTGTGGATGGTTGCAAGTATATAATTACCCGGTTCAGCATTAAGCTTTTTTAAAAAGCCATTTATTTTTTTTTCTGCCAGGTCAGCAAAAAAGAGGCTATTATCATACATTATATCTCCCGACAGGAAGATTTTTGGATTATCAATGGTAAAAGGTGGACTGGCATCGGGCCTTATACCCTCTTTTATAAGGTTTTTCAGTGCGGCATCAGTAGGAGCAAAAAGAAGGGTAGATATATGATCACTCAGCAGCCTGTTAATTTCTTCTGGCATTTCTTTTCTGAATGAACGGAGCCCGGCTTCAATATGAGCAACCGGTATTTTAAGCTTTGAGGCAGCAATTCCTGCAGCCAGGGTTGAATTGGTATCGCCATAAATTATAACTGCATCAGGCTGCTCTTTAAGTATTACTTCTTCAATACCTGTTATCATTGATGCAGTTTGTTTCCCATGTCTCGCCGATCCGACACCCAGGTTATAATCAGGTTTTGGTATCTCCAGTTCTTCAAAAAACACTTCTGACAATGTTCTGTCATAATGCTGACCGGTATGCAGGATTATTTCATCAACACTGTTAATATAGTCTTTTCTGAGCACACGGCTTATAGCTGATGCTTTTATTATCTGCGGCCTTGCACCAACTATATTTAGTAGCTTTTTATTTTGCATAACTTACCGCTCTGGTTTCCCTTATGACAGTTATTTTTACCTGTCCGGGATATGTCATCTCATCCTGAATTTTCCTGGCAATCTCATTTGACATCGATTCAGCTTCTTTGTCAGTAACCGATTCGGCACCCACAATTACCCTCAATTCTCTTCCTGCCTGAATTGCGTATGTTTTAACCACACCGGGATATTCCAGGGCCACAGCTTCCAGTTCTTTCAATCTCTTTATATAAAGCTCAACAACTTCCCTCCTGGCTCCCGGTCTTGAACCGGATATAGCATCACACACCTGCACAACAGGGGCTATCAGCGAAGTCATTTCAACTTCATCATGATGTGCACCAATAGCATTATAGACTTCTGGTTTTTCCTTGTATTTTTCAGCCAGCTTCATGCCATAGACAGCATGCGGCAGTTCAGGTTCATCATCTGGTACCTTACCTAGATCATGCAATAAGCCTGCACGTTTGGCGAGTTTGGCATTTAGTCCCAGTTCTGATGCCATAATAGCGGCTAAGTTTGCTACTTCCCGGCTATGCTGAAGAAGGTTTTGTCCGTAAGAAGACCTGTATTTCATTTTACCTATCAGGCGTATCAGTTCGGGGTGCAAACCATGAATACCCAAATCGATAGCTGTTCTTTTACCAACCTCAACAATTTCCTCTTCTATTTGTTTCCGTGTTTTTTCAACTATTTCTTCAATACGGGCAGGGTGTATCCTTCCATCGCTTACGAGCTGGTGTAATGACAGTCGTGCTATTTCACGCCTCACCGGGTCAAAAGCAGATAGTACAATGGCTTCGGGTGTATCATCAACAATTATCTCCACACCGGTAGCAGATTCCAGTGCCCGTATATTACGTCCTTCCCTGCCAATAATCCTTCCTTTTATTTCATCAGACTCAATATGAAAAACAGTAACTGCATTTTCAACAGCTACCTCTGTTGCCACTCTCTGAATAGTCATCATCACTATACGTTTGGCCTCCTTATTGGCAGTCATCCTGGCCTCATCCATTATCTCGTTTATATATGACATGGCTTCGGTCCTGGCTTCCTCTCTTAATGATTCAATCAATTGATTCTTTGCCTCATCAGCAGAGAGGCTTGAAATAGTTTCAAGCTGTTCAACCTGTTGCCTGTGCAACTTATTAAGTTCCTCTCCCCTTTTTTCTATAATATCAAGCTGGTTGTTCAGGTTTTCTCGTATTGTATCGAGTTCATTCTTTTTTCTCTGAGTTTCTTCAAGCCGCTGTGATATTGAAGATTCTTTCTGTTTAATCCTGTTTTCTGCCTGGGCTATTTTACTGTTCTTCTCACCAATATATTTTTCATGTTCAGATTTAAGTTGAAAGAACTTCTCTTTCGCCTGTAATATTTTTTCCTTTTTAAGAACTTCAGCTTCATTTTCAGCTTCTGCAACTATCTTAGTACTTTTCCTTCTAAGTGCAAGCTGCCATATAAAAAAGGATAACACTGATCCGGCTATAAAAATACCTATACACACAAGCAAATCTGTTAGTTCTAGTGTTATTCTTGCTAGTATTAATTCTACCATAATATATTTATTTAAAATGAAAACCCGCAGAGCTTCTTCAACTTTAAAAAACCCCATCTATACATGGATGGAGTTGCTAATATGGTTCGGACTTCCAATGTCCCGGTTTCCCGGAATTCACGGCGAACCGTGAACAAGGCCTGTCCTAGTCACATTAAGCTTCACTCCAATTTTTAAAGTGTTGAGTTTCAAAAATGAATGAAGAAACAATGCGGGCAAATACTTTTAATCTTTTATTTTAAAGAACGCCTTTTACTCTTTATTAATAAGCACAGCATCTATGCTGGATGTTATCTCTTTTAACCTGTGTGATACATCTTCCTCATCAACTTTCCTGTTAGTATCAAGGAGCTGTATTACATACTGAAGTGCTGCCATCGCCAGGAAGTCCTGAATATCCTTATCAACATATTTCTGCTTATACTGCAAAACTTTTTCATTGATCATACGGGCAGCCTTCCTGATCCTCTCTTCCTCATCCCTGCCTATTTTCAATGGATAATACCTGTCAGCAACATTAACCCTTATGGAAAGCTTATCATCCATTGTTATATATTATTTAAAAGAGCAATACATTTATCTATTTCCCGCACTAATTTATTTATCCTTTTACGTGCAACCTGGGTACTCTCTTCATCTCCCTTTATTGCACCGGATAATTGCAATTTATTATATTTTTTTTCAATTATTATAAAATCTTCTTCTTTTTCACGAAGTTCCTTTTCAATCTCCTCCTTTTCTGACCTCAAAACTTCCAGTTCGGTCTGCATCTCTCCATAACTGAATAATAATTCATCTACTTTCCTCTTCAGCAATAAAAGCTCTTCAACTTCACGCTCGGTCATAAATAATTATTTGATACAAAATTAACATAGTTCTCTGGATTTGCCAAAAAAATAAATGTAATACTTTGCCAGAATACTTGAGTATAATAGCTTTGCAATTATTAATATTTTTTTGAATAAACAAACCTCAAATGATATACAGAATAATATTAGCGATATTACTTCTTCCATTTTTTGAAGGGCCTGATAAAACAATTGTGTTTAGGTCACCACTTGACATACCACTTGTTCTGTCTGCGAATTTCGGGGAGCCAAGGACAGGGCATTTTCATTCAGGAGTAGATTTCAAAACTGAAGGGGTAACAGGTAAAACGGTCCATGCCGTGGCTGAAGGACATATTTACAGGCTAGTGGTAGGCCCTACAGGTTTCGGTAAAGCAGTATATATCAAGCATAATAATGGATTATCAACAGTATATGGACATCTCAGCAGGTTTAACCGTGAAATTGAAGAATATGTAAGAGATCAACAATATGCAAGGGAAAGTTTTTCTGTTAACCTTTTTCCCGGAACCGGTAAATTTATTATAAAAGAAGGTGATATAATAGGATATTCTGGCAATAGTGGTAGTTCAATGGGGCCTCACCTTCATTTCGAAGTAAGAAGATCAGATAGTGAAAAGCCACTGGACCCGGTGCAATTTTTTAATATTGAAGATAATATAAGGCCTGTTATCCGCTCTGTGGCTGTATACCCTCTAGGATCAAATTCAAGGGTTAATGGTAAAAATAGAAAACTTATATTGAGCACCTCCGGACACAAAGGTCGGTATTCAATCAATAATAATTCGCCTGTTAAGATTCATGGTCCTGCAGGTTTCGGTATTAATACATATGATTTCCTTGATAACAGCTGGAATAAATGCGGCGTGAGGATTATTAACCTGAAGATCGATAAGAAACTGGTATATAGCCATAATATAGATGAGTTTTCATTCACTGAGACAAGGTATATAAACAGCCATATTGATTATGAAGAAAAAATAAAGAATAGTTCCTATATACAGAAGACATTTATTGAGCCAAATAATAAACTTAGCATCTATAATCATGTTATAAATAATGGTATTGTAGATTTTAATGACGGTGAACTGCATGAAATTGAGATAAGTGTGTCAGATTTTAATGATAACTATTCCACTGCCATTTTTACAATAAGGTCAGACACCCTTAAAATATACGACATAGACGAACATAGCGGTATACTTATGCCTTTCGGTCAAAAGAATCAAATTAATAAACATGATATAAAACTATCATTCCCTGCAAATTGCTTTTATGATTCAGTCTGTTTCGATTATAAGAAAGCACCAGCCGACAGCGATAAACTATATTCTGATCTGCATTTTATACATAATAAATATACTCCGGTGCACAGGAGTTTTAATATTGCGATAAAACCAAACGTGGAGATACCTGATAAACTGGCAGATAAATTATGCCTTGTATATATTGATAAAGATAACAGGGAAAATTTATCATTTTACGGTGGAATTTGGAATAATGGTTATATTGAAGGTGGTGTAAGTAATCTTGGTGTTTATGCCATTGGTATTGATACCATAGCTCCTTCAATTGAACCTTTAACAATAAGGGAGGGGGCTACTCTCACAAAAAATTCCATACTGCAGGTAAAAATAAATGATGATTTCAGCGGCATTGAAGGATACAAGGCATATATAGACGGGGAATGGGCACTCTTCGAATGGGATATGAAAAACTCCCTTCTCTCATGGAATCCCGACAGAAGGCATACAAAACAGGGTGTTAGGCATAATCTGGAACTTATTGTAAAGGATAACCGTGATAATGAGTCGGTGCTAAATCTTGAT
>DOZA01000036.1 GCA_003518245.1 Bacteroidales bacterium
AAAAAGTATATTATCATTATCATATACAAAAACTGACTCGAAGCTTGGAACCAACTTATTTTCAAGTGGTATGAACGGGTATACAATATTTTTGTATGTCCCGTCTTCCAAGTAACGCAGGACACCTGTATGCCTGCCTGTAAAATACCATATATTTCTAAACCCATCTTGTATCACCCTGTCGGGAAAGCCTCTTGTGAAATGTTCATCAAGGTCAGGGTATCTTTCAATTTTCCCGTACTCGCTCACATAAAATATTCCATTACTGCTGTTAATAAGCAATTTACCATCAACCCTGGATATTACAGGCGCCGGTTTTAGTTCATGATTTTCTTCAAGATCAAAAGTATCGATTGCCACTACTTCTGTATAGTTATTATCAAATTTAAGCCTGTAAATCCCTTCATATCCATGCGACATCCAAAGATCTTCATTCTGATCCCATTCTATATACCGTGAAGATTCATTAAATCCTTCAATTTTAGATTTGTATTGCCACCTGTTGTTCTTTTTTTCGAGCAGTATCAGGCCATTATAAGTACCGGCAATAAGCAGGTCATCTTCTCCGGGTATATTTTTGAATATCCATACGCCATTAATGCTGGGGGGAGTTATAAGCTCCGCGCCATTTTCATCAACCCTGAATACACCGCTATTATGACCACATAAGATGCATTTACCTGTATTATAAAGGTTCCAGACCTGACCATTGGTTCCCGGGACTCTCACAAAATTATACCTGTCATTAAACGGGCTTGAGAATTGTTCATCACTTATTGAATAAAGAGCCTGATTGGTACCGAAATACCATACATTATTAATCCTGCTTATAGAATAACCTGTACCAAGATCATAGAAACCCTGCAGGAAGGTAATGCTTGCCTGCAGATTTATTTTTACTATACCATTATCCAGACCCGCCCATAGATTGGCGTCCCTGTCAGTAAAGAGGCTTAAAACAGTATTATTATTCAAGCCTTTATCTTTCCCGATCTGGAATATTATCTTTCCATATCTGTCGGTAATAACCACCCCGGATTGAATGGTGCCGAACACAAGGTATTTGTTCCTGTAATTTGTACCGCAATATATATTTGCCATTTGGAGGACTTCACTAGCCGGCACATCCCATCTTCTCACACTTTGCATATCCCATTTATACAAACCATCTTCCATTGTACCAATAATTATCTCATCCTCAGAGACCGGTAATAATGAGGTAACAAGTTTATCTTTCAGTATCCCTCCACCTGATACGGGATAAACATGCTCGCCCCTGATCTCCATTAAACCTTCTGCATCATCATGCACCAGTAACATACCATTAACAAGGAAAGATCTTGAAAATCTTGAAACAGCAGGTATTATACATTCAAGGGAATCATCTTTCATAATGTATATTGCCTGCTCACTATGAAAAACAATTTTATCATTCCACTGGTGTATATTCCAGTAATCAGTATTTGACCTCAGATTCTCATCCTTTACCAGTGAAGTATATCTAAGACCATGATTGTTTTCATAACTAAAATATCCCATTTCGCTGTATGTACCCACATATATCTTATTATTTACAGATCTGACACTGCGAACAATATAAGGACCCATATCCTTATAGATATTCCAGCTTACACCATCATATTCCAGTACTCCCTCATTATTGGCGAAATAAAGTATATCATGGTTACTCTGGGTTATACTCCAGTTCTGGGATCCACCGTTATATTCACTGCGATTGAAATATTCTGTAGGAGGTATTCCATACCTTGTATCCTGTGCATTTAAAGGGAAGCTGACGAATAAGGTCAGAGCTGCAAAAATGAAGCCAGTCCAATATTTTTTATTTTTTTTCAGACCTGCCATATCATAAGAGTAATATTTTTTAAAAATACTATAGGCCTTAAACAGGTCTTATAATATCGACTTTGCCTTTTCAATTTTCTCAGGCGTGCCTATATCAACCCAGTAACCCCTGTCATACCTGAAAACAATAACCCTGCTGCTTTCTGTTGCTTTCAGAACAATAGAAGTCATGGTATATTTACCCTCCTCCATATAATCGAAAATGCCGGGATTATATACTGATATTGCCATTGAAGGTATCTCGTACAGGGTCATTGGTTTCTCAATAGTTATCATATCAACTCTGCTTTCCCTGTTTGTCCAGCCACGGATAATCCCATTTTCATCTACAAGGAAAGCCCGTTTACCATCACGATCTCTTACAGCTATAGTTGCCAGTGCATCATTCTTAATATGATAATCATACATTTTCTGCAGGTTGAGATCGGTAAGTATATCCCCATTATAGACAAGAAAAGGTTCATTATCAAAAAAATCCCTAACCCTGTAAAGGCCCCCTCCTGTTTCCAGTAGCTCATCCCTCTCATCAGATATGGTAATATTTATATCTTCCTTCTTTCTTATCTCCTCCACAGCATCAATAACCTTATCAGCAAGATGGTGAACATTTATAATTACATCATTAAAACCATGGGATAATAGCTTTTTTACTATTCTCTCAAGAACGGTCTTACCATTTATATCAATAAGTATTTTGGGTGTTTCCTTACTGATACTGCCTAACCTTGTGCCTTTGCCAGCTGCAAGAATCATTGCTTTCATCAGTTTTCCTTATCTCTGTGTATAACTTCTATTTCAATCCCATCAATAGCCTTAAGTCTTTTTGCCAGTTTTTCCGCACAGTATACTGAACGGTGCTTTCCCCCGGTACATCCGAATGAGACTGCCAGGGAGGTATAATCTTTCTTTATATAACTTTTTACCGAACGTTTAACCATTCTTTCTGCATCAGCCAGAAATTCCCTTACATCATCCTGCTTTCCCATAAAAAGTTCAACGGGTTTATCAAGACCTGTAAGGTTTCTTAATTTATCAATCTTGGCCGGGTTTGGCAGTCCCCTGCAGTCATATACGAAACCACCGCCATGAACCTTGTCAAGAGGTATACCGTTCATGTATGAAAAACTATTAACCCTGACCTTGAGTCTTTCCGGTTGTTCAAGCTCAGTGAACCTGTCCAGCCCGGGAATTTCCTTTAGTATACGGAAT
>DOZA01000158.1 GCA_003518245.1 Bacteroidales bacterium
CTCAACATTACTGAGGCTGTCAGGTTTGAATGTTTGATATAAGATTAGTCTTCAGCTAATCCTTTCAGCCTGTCAGGGTAAAAGGGGGGATTAGCTCCTTTCTGCGATGCTACATAGGCACCTAGGCGGCTGGCAAATTCAAGGGTCTCTTCCAATGATTTTTTCTTCAGGTAATAGTCAATAAAACCGGCAAGAAAAGCATCACCCGCTCCAACTGTGTCGGCTGCTTTTATCCTGAATCCCTCCTGGTAGATTTTTTCTTCACCTGCCATTAGAAACGCACCTTTATCACCAAGGGTAACACATAATAAACTGATATTATATTTTTCACAGACGAAATCAGCTGCCTGTTCAAGAAAATCAGATTTGTGTCTGTTCAAGGTTAAAATGTGCGATAGTTCATCATGGTTCATTTTTACAATATCTGCTTTATGCATAAGCAGCTCAAGTATAGTTTTGTCAGTATAAGGCGGACGGAGATTTATATCGAATATTTTAAGGGCCTCCTTTTCGAGTAAGCTTTTAAGTGTATCAAAAGAAGTTTCATTCCTGCAGGAGAGACTTCCATATACAATTACATTAAAATCAGGCAATGCATCCGGTTTCTGAATATAATCCCAGGCCGAAGGAAACACGATATCGTACGAAGCATCCTTATCTTTAGAAAGGTGGACATTCACAATACCCGTCGGGTAGTTGTTCTTTTGTATTAATAGTGTTGAAATACCGTTATCTTCAAGATATTTAAGCAGTTCTTCTCCTCTTTTATCCTTTCCGCAGCCGCTTAAAAAGTTAATATCGGCACCAAGTTTCCTGAGGCCTATGGCCACATTCATGGGAGCTCCACCCGGAAATGATTTACCGGAAAACACATCCCACAACATTTCACCGTAACAGAGTATCTTGTTGGCCAATTTGTTTAATTATTAAGATTAATAAATATAATTATTCTTTAGGAATTTGGTATCAACAGTTTTATCACTGATGAATATCCGGATTGATTAGTTATTGAATCAAGTCACATCCATACTATAAAGTTCTAACCCGGCTGATTAATTTTCAAAAAGCAGTGATACAAATTCGGTAAGGTATACCCTCCAGTTTTTCCAAGTATGTCCGCCGTCAGTTTCACGGTAAACATATTCCATTCCGATGCTGTCCAGCTTTGTTTTGTAATCAGTCACTGCTTTATAAAGGAAGTCTTCTTTGCCAATGCCTATCCAGTAGAGCTCATAGCCATTCTCCATCTGTTTCTTTAATGTCCCGCCAATATCATGGTACACTTCATGTGATACATCCTGGTTTGGCAAGATAGCCGCAGAGAATAAACCGACATAATTAAAGGTGTTGGGATAATACCTTGATATGTGCAACGAGTGAAAGCCGCCCATTGACAGGCCTGCAATAGCGCGGTGTGCTTTATCTGCTTTGACCCGGTAATTATTCTCCACGAATTTGATAATATCGGGGAAACTGGCTTCATACTGGCCATCCATAGTGTGAGGAATCATACCAACGGCGGGTAACTGAGCCGTGGGGCACGTCATTTACACTGTAAAGATCCCCCTTGCCCCCGTCTATTATGAAAATATTCATTATTGAAGCCACGTCTCTGACTATGAATACGTTATTTGGATCAACAGTACGGAAACCGTCGATTAGGAATGTATAACTGTATAATTCGGGATCAAGGGTGCCAGAAGTATAAGTCCATATCCCTTTATCACCCTTTGTCATTTCTTTTGAACCCGGCACCCATCCTTCGGGAGGCATCCAGTCACCGGCTATTTTTACTTCTGTTGCGTTCGGAGAACGGATTTGGAAGGAGATAGTTTGAATTCATTCACAGAGCTGCACATCAAGTTGTATGGCATAATAGCTGTAGGGAGCAACTTTTACAGTTGTTTTTTCCCCTTTATAGGTGGTAAACAATATTGATGAAGGTTTATCGCCTGGTAATTTATTATAGCCCTGTATTTTGATGGGGTCTTTTATATCCTGCAAGGTCCAACCGTCCCTAAAGCATATAGTGATGGTATTTAGCACGGGATCATAAGTAACAGTACCTACATCAGTGAACTGGGCAGCCCAAAGGGTTTCAGTAGATTTAGCGGGAACCCTTTGACCGGTTTTGTCATCTTTCCTGGTATCAACTTCAAGATAATACCACCATTCATCACCGGCGCCCTCAAGACAACCACCCCAGGCTGTCTCCTCACTCAGTGTAGTGACAATGAGTTCTTTTTCCTCAATATATGTATAATTACCATCAAGCATAGTTAAACTAAATTATGTCAGGTGCTCACTATATGATTTTTAGTATAATAAAAATATGTCATAGAAATACCAAATGCAAATCTCAAATGCCCTGTAAATGACATATTCAGAGTGTTTTGAGAATTATTGGTCTAAGTAATTTCAATAAAAGTCAACAAATATATACTGTTCATCGGAAAAACACGATCATACGTCAAAAAACATTAATTTTTATTAACAAATTTGGTGGTATAGTGAGGTGTAATATTTCTCTTATGTTTTAAAAGCCATCATGTCAATATGTTACACAGTAATAAAATTCTGATAAATGGATATTTTTCAGAAATAGTTATTTGATGAACAGCATGATTATTTTGATAAGAATTTTGGGCTTACAGCAAGTCCTGCAGCTCAATTCTTGCATATAGATTAGCTGTTGAAAGTTCTATGGCCTTATTCAGGCTTTTGATAGCCTGTTTATCCTGGCCAAGACCTATATAGCCAAGTCCTTTAAGCAGATATGCATTCGATAACCTTGCATTTTCAGCCTCGCGGGCCCCAAACTTGGCAAAGAAATCAACTCCGGAAGAAGGACTCCGGTTTATTTGTTTTTGCCCATCTTCAACCAGTGCATTAAAGATTCTTGAAGCTTCTTTTTCCTTACCCAGCTTAAGGTTAGCCAATCCCCTGTAATACCTTATATATCCCGAGCTTCCTGGTTCCATCTCAGCGCATAGCCTGAAATAATTGCCTGCCTCTGCGGTATTACCGAGTGCTTCATGCGCGAGACCAATATAATAGTTGACCTGGATATTCCTGTTCCCGGCCCTGCTGACGCTTGCTTCTTCTTCGGGCACCCGGGCCTGAAGAAAAGTCTCAAGGGCCTTATGATAGTGTTTTTCTTTCATGTATTCCAGGCCCAGCACAAGGTAAGCATCGATAACTATGTCTCTTATGCCTGAATTTCCTTCACGGAACGTAAATTCCTTTCCCTTTAAATATTCCACTGCTTTGCCTGCCTCCCCAGCCAGTGTCAGCACGGCAATCTGTCGTGTAAAAGCATCTTCACGCTTGCTTACAACATCATTGTTACCTTCAAACAATTTTAGCCTTCTCTCGATGGCTCCATTGCTCATTTCATAAAGACGGTCGAGTTCCACATAATAAAGCGGCTCATTCCCGTCGAGCTCAATTGCTTTTTCGTATGCCTTTATGGCCTTATATCCATCGTCCTGGTGCTGATAATATCCCCATCCGAGGTTACGGTGTGCAACAGCAAGTTCCGGATAATATTTTACTGAATTTTCCCAGTGTTTTATTGCTTTGGCCGGTTGTTTTTCGTACAGGATGTTACCGAGGTAGTAATATGCCTTCCCGTCTGCGGGATTATAATCAAGGGCTGTTTCAAGTACTTTGACGGTTTCAAGGCGGAAGGGAAAACAATAATCAACATATTGAGATGAGCCGTCATTAAAATATTTTTCGGCTTCTTCATTATTACCTTCCCTGGCTGCCAGGAAGCCGAGGTAATAGCTTACTATCGGATTCTTTTTAATGTAACGAAGAAGGATATCTTCTGCCTCTTCAAGCAGTCCGTCGTTGATATATCCCCTTGCTAGTTCAATATAATTCTGGTCGAAGTTTCTCATTTTCCTGTTAAGATTATTGAGCTCTCTGTCAGATTTAAACTGCTTACCTGAAGCTTTTGCCAGCAGGTAAGATTCATTTGCAGCTCTGAAATCCAAAGGATCGGAACTAAGTACAGGTTCAAGAATCTTTTCAGCACTTTCATACTCGCCTATCCTCCTCAGAATTGATGCCTTAAGGCAAGTAGCACTGTTATTCCTGTTATTTGTTGCAAGTGACTCGTTAATCTCGTCGAGAGCTTTACTATAATCACCCCTTATAACAGATATCTGTGCCAGTTCAAAGTAAGCAGCCGAGTGAAAAGCATAGTCCCAGGTGGCACGGTACAGAGTATCAATTGCTTCATCATACAATTCAAGTGCTTTTAAGGTTATTCCCTCCAGGTACAGCGCCTCGCAGTCGTATGGCCTTGTGTAATTCGTGGTTATCCTGCTTATGGCCTTGCAGAAATGTTTCCTGGCATTATTATAATCACCGTTTTTAAGTAAAATATTACCAACTGAAATATTTGTACGGACGTCATCCGGGTCGCGGTTCAGAACTTCCTTATAATAATCCATGGGATCAATCCTGGGATTATAAAATTGTTCAATACGCTTTCCTGTCAAGAAAACTTCCTCAATAGTTTCAATATCTTCGGGGGCCGGGGGACTCTTTACCGGTTCGGGGAGTTCTTCAGTATATTCACTTTCCACTGGTTCATATGACAACAGTACTTCACCGCTTTCTGCATTCACCATTTCTGTATAAAAATCAGTCATTTTGAATATCCCTTCAACATCTACTGTTTCAGTAAAGGTAAATTCCGGTGATATTCGTACGTTTTTTTCGAATATCACTTTATTCTTGTTTTTAATGACTATCCTGGCATTTTCTATTTCCTGTGTTGAATAATATCCAATAAATACATTATTGTCATCCATCTTTTCGAGGTTTACAGCGCCATTGAGGTTTGCGTATTTAAGTCCTCCTATATCCTTTAGGGGATACCAGTATTGTTCTGCAATCTTAACCTCGTAAGGTTTTATCCAGCTGTAATCGGGCTGGTTATCGGAGTATGCCCCGGTCATTAATTCAAGGTATGGTCCTGCATTTTCGGTCAGTTCTGCCTCGGTGAGCTGTCCGCGTGGCCCCGACCCCCATTCCCACACCTTGGCTCCTTTGACAATATTATGGTCACCGATATGTACTGTCCCGGTGTTTTTACCATGGTCATAGCCTCCCATAAAGTCCTCCTTCAGGTTGTGTGCAAAGAATGAGGCTGATGTAAGAGAATTTTTCCACCAGCTAACATCCACGCCTTCTGTAAAATCCTGCCCGCGGTAAACTTCCCTGGAGATTGGCCAGTGTGTGAATTCTGTTTTGGCATGGTATGTAGCAAATTGAACACTGGGCGGAAAAATTACCTGGTAATTTTTATTGGCATGGGCAGCTACATTGGCCCAGTAAAGGAATGAGTGTATATAAGGAGTTAAATTATGTATTTTAATAAGGGCCCGGAAATAGGATTTACCCGGGAATGCAGTGATCCCGATAGTCCATCTAATGCGATGGCGGAGGTCAGTCTCACCGATCCATATTGTTTTACTGCCATCGCTGTTTTCAACAATATCATAATCAACAGGTAAAAAGGTTGAAGCCCTGTGGTGATGCAGGACGTCCCATTCAATACCTCCTGACACCCAGGCACCGGTCATACCGATATAGACAGGCCTGACAACATCGTTTTTATAGATGAAATTATAGTCAGTGGTTTTGTCTGTAGCGTAATATATTTTACCACCTATCTCCGGGGTTATGTATAATTTAATATATTCATTTTCAAGTATTAAGGTCTTCCACGCCTTAGCAGTTTTTTGTTTTGAAAACACATCATTGAGGGCGTAAGGGTATATATGCCTTGATGCCCCCTGGTACGATTCATTTTTGAAAAACATTGGATTTTTATCGGGAGGTGCCACCCGGTATGTTGGTATTATCCAATCTTCCTCGGAGATTGTGACCTGGGCTGCAATATTGTTACCGGTAAATATCGCGAATAAGAATATCAAAGCTTTAAGCAAGAAACCTGTATCTTTTTGCATTGTACACTTATTTGGTATTAGCTTTTAATTTTACAGGAAACCTTAAGGACAGGTATAAAAATAAAAATTTTACCCTGAAAAATTCATGATAAACGGAAGAATTAAATAATACTTTTCAATAATTATTAATCGTATTCGGGCTTACCCACCTTACCCATGAACATAATGGCGCCCGTGGAATTTTCTTTTATCAGGTAAAGGAAGGGTTTGTCAGCCCTGAAGACTACCGGTTGGGGAGGTCCTGCCGTTTCTCTCAGCTCCACTATTGTAGCAGCAGCAGCTTCGGTTCCTTCTTCCTGTACATCAATGAAGGTCTGGTGTATAACTCTTGATATAAAAATATTACCGTCCGGATTTATCAGGGTGAAATCAGCACCCCCTGAAAAAGCTATTCCCAAGCCCAGGTTTATAAGTGGATCGTTCAACAGATCCTTAAAGCCGTATTTGAATTTGGGCATCTCTACCTGGACATTAGCCATCTCTGAATGACTGAACCATTCATTCCATGTAGTTACATCCATAGTCTCAGTAAGATCATCAGGACTTGTCCCGGGGTAGGGCAATACAACAACCATACTGAAGGTACTATCGCCATATGGGAGTTCCACTGCTGCAAAATAATTATTTGATGTATACCTGAAATCACCGTTAATCTTCATAAAATCAGCCTGGTGAGTATTACCATCCTCAAGGTAAAAACTGCCTGACTGTGTATCATCAGGATCAAACTGGTATTTCCATCTGGCATTAAAATAAATAGCATTTATGAGATACATTACGGCATCACCGGGTATATAGTCAAGCATATCCTGTATCTTGTCATTTGTTTTTTCTTCTATCCAGTTATTGATAATATCAACAGCCCCGGGGTCTGAAAAATCAAGATCACTAACCATAGCATCAAAATATTCCTGGTTGGTGGTAATAAAATCTTCCAGGACATAGTAACCCATTCTGTACCATATGCTGTTGGCAATAGAGAACTCAACTTCTTCATCCAGGTGAACAAGCTGGTTCATAAGGTCTTTATAGCTCTTATTCACCTCGTCCCGGGTAAGATCACCAAAGTGAAGAACATTATTAAAAGCATCAAGGGTGGTTCCTGCAGCACCGTTATATGTCATACCAAGGGCATAAGATACACTCAGGGGGGAGATCATTATATTGTCTTCATCGCTGTGTGCAATCACTTCCCTAAACAGTTCAAAGGCAAAAGCCTGGTCAGCCTCGATTATCTGGGCTGATTTTTCGCGTAGAATGATCTGCGGAATTTCTTTGTCGGGTTCCGGATTTTTCTCGCATGAAGGTATAATGAAAAATGAGATTAGAATTATCAGAGGGGAAATGATATGTTTTTTCATAGCCGGTATAATTAATGGTACAATGTAGAGACGCAAAATTTTGCGTCTCTACATAAACCACAAAAATCATACCTTTCAAACGAGGTTTATTTTTCAGATGTATCGATCAGTATAATACTGTCGAATCCCAGGCCTGCCAGTTCGGGATAATACCTGTATGTCTCGTCAGGGGTGAAGAAACCTGTAACAATAACCCTGTAATAATCCCATTGCTGAACTATTTCAACGGGTAGGTTAAGTTTATTTTCAATCTTTCTCTTTGCCCTCATTGCCTGTGTGCGTTTGGAGTATACGGCTACCTGTAATGAGTAATGTGGTTCATTAAATTTCAGTTCTTCTTTTTTCAGGGTAGTATCGGCTTTAACCGTTTCAAGCCTGGGTTTTATGATATCTGCAGGTATAGCCTGCTCACGTACTGTACGGGCTGTGTCAAGTGGTATTTCCTTAACGGGTATTATCCATATATCATCAACACCGAGTATGCCAAGTGCGGGTATAGTATTTTCCAGGTCTTCTCTTGAGTCAAACCCGCTAACCCTGACCTTGTGATATCCATCTTCATTCACAATTACAAGTTTTTTACCCAGGGTGAAAGATAGTTTTTCGACCAGTGCTTTTGCAAACTCTTCATTCCTGAAGGCCCCTATCTGTATTGACAAATCAGCCGGGATAACTGGCAGTTCACCTCCAATAACATTTTCGGTAACCTGTAATACTGAATCTTTAACCTCTTTAATCAGTAGCTGCTGCTGTTTGGCCTTGAGACTGATCACCCAGAACACCCTTATGCCAATACCTTCGAGTATTTCGATATTTCTGTCTACTTCTTCCCTGTCCTTAAGTTCCAGTATCCTGACTTTATAAAACTCGCCTTCCCTTACAATCTCCACTTCCTTGTTCAGCATACGTTCCAGCGATGCCCTCATAATATCAGCATAGCGTTTCTGGACAAAAGCACCCAGCTGTATTGCCCAGCTGTCTTCTGATATCGTAATAAGTTCTTCGACAACTTCGTGTATAACAGTATATACACTGTCAACCTGGATTATCGGTTCTTTTACAGTAACGGTATCAGCTTCTGCAGTATCAGCACTTATCATTGTAAGGTTAAAATTAAGACCCCCGACAATATCCCCATCCAGTGTTTTCTTTATCTCAAACCCTATAGTGTCAGGCTCAGATAACATCCCTAGCTTACTAAGCTGGGCAGTATCAACCATAACAAGATAATTACCCGGGCTAAGACCAAAATAGCTATAATAACCATCAGATTCTGTTAGTGCACTTGCTATATGCCTGTTGTTTTCGTTGTAGTATTTTACAATTATGCGTCCCAGACCTCGCAATGCGCCATCCCTGTCAACTTTCGCGTATCCTGCTGCCTCGCCTGCTACTGTTACAGGAATATCTACGGTCTTCATAATATTGGGATCTACCTTTACGCTTAGACTTTCAAAAGGCAATCGCCAGGCAATATTATAGAAACTGTTGGGGTCGAGCTCAATGAAACATGTTGTATATGGTTCGAGTCCGAGAATAGCTATTAATGTATCTTTTTCTGACTTATCCACCCGTCCGCCATTTGCATGCAGGTTGAGGCCCGGAGCGGCGTCTTCACCTGGATCTCTTTTACCGTTTGCATTATAATCCAGGAAGGGTTTGATTATTATCCCTCCTTTTCCCACGCTGGGCCTGTTATCTCCCCTGAAATACCTGTTTCTACTATCATTTATGATACTTCCTCTTGCATACTGAACAAGCGTTGTGACATTACCTGAGTGTCTTGCTGTGGCCCCGGCCTGTGCAAAAGCGAAGTTATACCTCAGTCCAAGCTGCCCCATATTCATATTACTCCTGAAATCCTTTTCAAGAGACAGATTAAGAAATGCATTATCAAGCAGGTTTTTCTCAATCTTAAGTTTTGCTGAAAGAAATTCT
This sequence comes from Bacteroidales bacterium, assembly GCA_003518245.1. Taxonomy (GTDB): domain Bacteria; phylum Bacteroidota; class Bacteroidia; order Bacteroidales; family VadinHA17; genus UBA9300. Next base: position 9,287 of record DOZA01000158.1, read on the forward strand.
TTCTGGGTATACCCATACTGGGCCTGAGGCATTAAGGTCAAACGCCCGGGCAACCTGAATGCCATTGACAGGTTACTGTAAATATAAGGGTCTGAACGGTCTAAGAAAATTGCATAAGTGGTAAGGTTTGTGCTGAGACCAAAGAATGAGCCGGAGAACATCCATTCTCCGGTGGTGTATTTAGATGCGGGCAATACCAGCTGGTTTATGCTTATCCTGTTATATGAAGAGAATTTGCCTATGCGCAGGGGCAGTGAAATAACCAGTTTACGTTCTTCAAGGTAATTAAAATAAATTGCTTCCTGGTCTTTGTCATAGATACTATACTTAAGATCGAATTGAAGGTTTGACGGCAGGCGGTAAGTAAGCGCACCACCGGCCTTTACTTTATGAATATACTCACCTGTAATAAGTAGATTATTTGTAATCCTTACCGAACTGTTTACATAAGGCATGAAGGGAGATGATGAAACGGATGACAGGTATTCAAAACCTGCACCTACAGTAACACGTTCTGACAGGCCGTAGTTGAGGCTGGTGCGGCCAAACTTACTGGCTTTGCCATCCTCAACAATGCCTGCACTGACAGTATATTCCATTGTTCCTGACGGAAGGTAATTAAATGGGATACTAATATTTTGTTCACTAGTCTTTTCTTCGCCCCAGGGCCCGAAAAATTTAAGCTTAACAATCGTATTGCCATATACAAGAGGTACTTCAAAAGAAAAGAAACCGGAAGCATCAGCCTTAACATAGTCAACCAGCACATTGTTGACATACAGTTCTACTATCCAGCCGGGTTCAGTACGGTCACTGAGGGTATATGTTCCGAACGAACGCCTGAAAGTGGTTGGTGTATTAGTTAGCTGAACACCCACAACAGGATTGAATATTGTGGAGTGCGAATATGTTGGTATCTTACCTGCTTTGACCTGGCGAAGGAGGTTATGATCATTATTAACATATCTCCAGAGGTAATGTTGTTGTCTTTCTGTAAAAGGCTGGCGGCTATCATAGTATAAAGAAGCAGTTGCTTCTCCGCCAGCTATCATAGATCCAAGGGTAAGATTAAGCCGGGCATCAGCAGGTCCGTTTATTTGCTCAGTTACAATGGCAGACCAGTCGGCCATCCCGAATTTGAAAAGGGGATATGTCCTGTCTATAACAGTATCAGCCTCTGCTTCACCTGTTTTCAACCTTTTGAGGTTCCTGCGTATCTCTTCCTGCCGCATTTCACGTATGAGAGGTACCTCCAGCTGTGTCTCCACCCTTACTGACAAAGCGCGGAAATTGAAAATACACTCGAGCCCGAATATATTACCGAAATATTGTGATTTAAGGTATAGATCAGACTCGGTCATAATTATATCTCCCGGCAAAATGTCATATATTTTATCAGTATAGTAAACCTTATTGTCAAGGCTGCTAACCTTGTATTCAGCATCGGGGCTAATAAAAAATCCTGTAACATATTCAAGATTGGAAGAAGGGGTGCTCTTGATCTTAAGGAAATTGAACAGGTCTAAAATTGACAGGTATATTTCCTTTCCTTTAATCACAGCATCGATCTCAGTTCCACCCACTCTCTGTACCTCAAGGGTTACTGATAATTCATAATATTCATCTTTATCCTGTGCTGTAAGAGAGGTGCTTATAAGAAGAAGAGAAAGAGAAAGACAAAGCAGAGAAGGTAAGAAATTGAGAGAGGGCGAAAGTATGCCTTTTAAAATTAATGGTCTACATACTTTGCTCACTTTCATTATTCCTCCCGCGGTTTATTAAGGGTAATTATTCCCGGACAAATGTAACATCATAGGTGCCGCTATAAGTACCAGGCGGATTAGCTGCGGTGCTACCAATGGTAATTGTTCCTCCAATATATAAAAGATTTGGATTAGGTGTTGTTGTTACGAAGGGTGAAGACGGATCAGAACTACCTATTGTAAGGGTTATTGATCCGCCATTGCTTCCGGTTAATATAGCGTCAGGTCCGTTAAGGATGGAAATAACAGTCCCTGGATTAGCTATTATCTCATATAGGGTTGGGAAAAATGGATATCCAAGGCCAAGTAAAATGACATCACCTGTTGATGATCTTAATCCTGTCGGAGATACAGTAACAGTGCCACCAACGACACCGTGCGTAAAAGCGCCAAAGGTGAGCTGCTGGGCAGTGACAGTAACAATAATAGGTCGTGGTGGGGGCTCCTGACCAAAGGTGTCTATTGATACCAAAGACAGGAAAAGTAACAGGACAAATATTATCCCGGTACGGTAATGATATTTATTACATACTTCTCTCATCAGTTTCCGACAAATATTTTCCTCGAGCTGGATCTTGTGCCCGACCTGTAGTTAACAATATAAATACCTTTATACCGGGGAGCTTTAAACTCATAATAACCGGCTTGTCTTATTACCTGTTTAAATACCAGCTGGCCGGTAAGGTTAAAAACAGATAATATCCCTTCTTCACCAAAAACATCATATATATTGGTTTTAAGTAGCTCATTTGAACTGTAGATTTCGAAAATAACATCAGGTAATGACGCTTCAGGGATATCAGTGGTAATACTCATTATCTCAAGAAAAAACCTGTTATGATATTCTCCCACATCAAGATTGACACTGAAGTTTGAGTCATCCTCAAGCAAATACCTGTTTCCTGTCAGGCTATCATGAATGTAAATGTTGTTGGAAGGGAAATAGTCGTCGTTATAAAGCAAAGCGAAACTAATACTTCCACTACGGTTGATCTTTAATCCAAGAGGTATTCGTAAAGGCAGATCAAAAAATAGCGAAATAGCATTTATTGATAGCTTTTTACCATCCGGAAGTGTTGTATAAAGATTTGGAACGTTAAAATCAGTGTTCAATATCTTAAGAGCATCAAAATCAGAGTCGAATGATTGAGATGCAAATTGATGAAGGTAAAATACCATGGGATCGGTACTGTTATTGTCGTCATCAAATTTCGTTGCTATTCGAATAAGTGGAGGTGATTCTTTTGCTGATTCGTTTAAATTTAATGATTTGGTAAAGGTCTGAGTCTGGTCGGTAAGCCTTACGCTGTTATTCATTCCCAGGGTACCTGTAACGGGGTATGCGCTATCGGACACATGTACGAAGAATCCCTGCATTGATGGTATTATATTGGAGACTATACCATCGCTCGACACACCGCTTATATATGAACTATAGGTACCACCGTATTGATCAGTTGCACTGGCCTTAAAAAAATATACAGCATC
>DOZA01000272.1:0-12995 GCA_003518245.1 Bacteroidales bacterium
CATTATCAAAGCGGCAACTCCCATGCCATGGCCCGGGTTTTTATTGTTTTCTTCCATAATTATTTGGTTTTAGCTGTTTATTTTTAGTTATTTCTTATTGTTCAATATTTGTAACATATCCATCTCTAAAGACGCAACAGGATATTCAATGATGCGTCCCAGTTCGTTTTTATTATTATAAAATATAAATGTGGGTACTCTCTCAATATTAAGAGATTCATAATCTTGCACCGGTGCTTCCTTATATGAATCAACTCCTATGAACCGCATTCTTTTTTTATCATATTGCAATGATTCAATTATTTTCATAAACCTTGGCACTTCACGTCTGCTGTCGGAGCACCAGGTACCAAGAACCACCACTATATCAATATCACCAAGGCCTTTTCTGTCGATCTCAATAAATGCCTGATCATCAATATTATAATCATTAAATTCACTGTCAAACCATGAGTCATGTGGTTCATTCAGTAGTGAGCTATAGCTAAAATCACCCAGTAACCATGTATCAGGATCGAAGTAATCCGTTGTATTTTCCCCCTGGGCATTTACTGCAGCTGCAGCACAAAAAATAAACAGGCAAACAATTACCAGGGACTTTAATCTTGTAATATTAAGGACACAAGCCATGCTGCCAATTTACAATAAATTGGTCAAATGGCCTATAGATAGAATTTTTAATATTTCTATTCAGTCCAGAGTCTGCAGTAATATACCCAGTATTTTCTTTGCTGCTGAAGACACAGATGTACCAGGGCCGAAAATAGCAGCCACACCGGCATCATAAAGGAATTTATAATCCTGCACTGGTATTACACCCCCGGCTATCACCAGTATATCATCCCTGCCATGTTTTTTCAGCTCCTCTATTACTTTAGGTATAAGTGTCTTATGTCCTGCTGCCAGGCTTGACACACCCATCACATGTACATCATTCTCAACAGCCTGTCTTGCAGCCTCTTCAGGGGTTTGGAAGAGGGGGCCTATATCCACATCAAAGCCTATATCAGCATACCCTGTAGATACCACCTTGGCTCCTCTGTCATGGCCATCCTGTCCCATCTTGGCAATCATTATCCTGGGTTGGCGGCCTTCTTTTTCCGCAAATCTCTTTGTTAACTGTTTTGCTTCCTCGAAATCACTGTCATTCTTATATTCAGAGGAATAGACACCTGAAATTGATCGTACCACTGCTTTATACCTCCCTGCTACTTTTTCGCATGCATAAGAGATCTCACCAAGGCTGGCTCTTTTCGCGGCAGCATCTACCGCCAGCTCGAGGAGGTTTCCCTGGCCACTCTCAGCAGCTTCAGTTATTTTATTTAATGCATCCCTGCATTCGGTTTCGTTTCTTTCGGATTTCAATTTAGCAATTCTTTTTATTTGTGCTTCACGTACAGAAGTATTATCTACTTCCAGTATTTCCAACGGGTCTTCCTTATCAAGCTTGTATTTATTTGTACCCACGATAGTCTGGTTTTTCGAATCTATCCTTGCCTGTGTACGTGCCGAGGCTTCTTCTATTCTCATTTTTGGCACACCTGATTCAATAGCTTTTGCCATTCCTCCAAGATCTTCTATTTCCATGATAAGATCCCATGCTCTGTGTGTCAGTTCATTGGTAAGGTTTTCAACATAATATGAGCCGGCCCATGGGTCTACCCCACGGCATATGTCTGTTTCTTCCTGGAGGTATATCTGTGTATTCCTTGCTATTCTTGCTGAGAAATCTGTCGGCAGGGCAATAGCTTCATCAAGCGCATTGGTATGTAGGCTCTGTGTATGGCCCAGTGCAGCAGCCATAGCTTCTATACATGTCCGCCCTACATTATTGTAAGGATCCTGTTCCGTTAGACTCCAGCCCGAGGTCTGCGAGTGTGTTCTCAGGGCCATCGATTTGGGATTCTTAGGATTGAACTGACTGACAATTTTTGCCCAGAGCATACGTGCCGCCCGCATCTTGGCTATCTCCATGAAATGGTTCATACCAATGGCCCAGAAGAAGGATATACGAGGAGCAAATGTATCAATATCAAGACCTGACCTGAGCCCTGTTCGCAGATACTCAAGGCCGTCGGCAAGTGTATATGCAAGCTCAATATCACATGTTGCCCCTGCTTCCTGCATATGGTAACCCGAGATGCTTATTGAATTGAACCTGGGCATTTTTTCAGATGTATACCTGAAGATATCAGCTATTATCCTCATCGAAAACTCGGGAGGATATATATATGTGTTCCTTACCATGAACTCCTTCAGTATATCATTCTGTATGGTTCCTGATAATTCTTCCAGTTTTGCTCCCTGCTCAAGCGCCGCAACAATATAAAAAGCCATAACCGGCAACACAGCCCCGTTCATTGTCATCGATACCGACATCTTGTTAAGGGGAATTTGATCAAATAGTATTTTCATATCAAGGATGGAATCAACGGCCACGCCGGCTTTACCTACATCACCCATAACCCTTTCATGATCTGAATCATATCCCCTGTGTGTGGCAAGGTCAAAAGCTACTGACAACCCTTTCTGCCCTGCTGCCAGGTTTCTCCGGTAAAAAGCGTTCGATTCTTCGGCTGTTGAAAAGCCTGCATACTGCCTGATGGTCCATGGACGCATAGCATACATCGCAGAATAGGGCCCCCTAAGGTAGGGAGGCAATCCGGCTGCAAAATTCAGATGCTCCATACCTTCAATATCCATTTTTGAATAGGTGCTTTTTACCGGTATCTGCTCAGGGGTTAACCAGTCCTTCTCTATACCCATTTTTTTCTCCCACTCCCTGAAATCAATACCCTCTGATATACCTTTATTAATATCTGATATGTTAAATGTTGGTCTCATGTCAATCTTAAAATAATTAATTAATCCCCAGTTGCCTGTTATACTCCATTAGTGTTTCAAGCAGGTTCGATCGCAAACTGATGAAATGATCTACCCCTTTTTTTCGCAAATCATCCATGCAATCAGGCTCACCGGCCACAACAAGCATTGATTTTTCCCCGAGCAGTTTATTGATCTCAGGCACATATTCAGCATACTCATCGTCAGAGCTGCATACAACAACAATATCAGCCTTCGCTTTTACTGCTGCACTTACGCCTGAAGCAGGATCAGTAAAACCGATATTGTCGATCACTTTATACCCTACGCATCCAAAAAAGCCCTTGGTAAACTGGGCTCTGACTTTACTCATCACAGGATTTCCAATAGTTAGCAGAAAGACTACCGGTGTATTTTCCATGCTGTCAACTGCCATCCTTATATTTTCAAACTCCTCGGCAGCCCTGAAAGCCTGTAGTGGCTCAATCTCATAAGATTCATCTTTCTTTTCCCCGTGTTTTTTGTATGAAGTGCTTACCCTGTCTTTCTCATTCGGGAAAATATTTGTACCCAGCAGTTTTTCCTTTCTCCGCCTTATATTTGTTTTTCTTTTTTCCGCAGTTTCTTTAACGCCTGCCTGTATTGAACCATTCATAAGACCGGCCAGGAACCCTCCCTCTTTCTCTGTCTCAACAAAAAGGCTCCAGGCATGCTCAGCAATTGAGGCTGTAAGTTTTTCAATATAATATGATCCTGCCGAAGGATCATTCACTTTATCAAAATGCGACTCCTCCATTAGCAATAACTGCTGGTTCCTGGCTATCCTTTCAGAGAATTCAGAAGGCTCTCTGAAGACACTGTCAAAAGGTCTTACTGTTAATGAATCAGTTCCTCCAAGAGTAGCTGACATAGCCTCAGTCTGTGTCCTTAACATATTTACGTAAGGATCATATATTGTCTTATTCCAATCACCGGTAACCGAGTGAATATATATTTTACAGGCTTCCTCCGACACCGGAGAATAAGCATCGACAACCCTGGCCCATAAAACCCTGGCAGCTCTCATCCTGGCTATTTCCATGAAGTAGTTTGAGCCAATACTAAAAGTAAAACCCATTGAGCGTGCTGCATTATCAGTGTTTACACCACGATCGGTTAATTGAGCAAGATATTCATTGCCCATAGACAACGAGTAAGCAAGTTCTTTCACTATCCCCGAACCTGCATTCCCGAAAGCTGAACCATTAATGTTCAGTACTCTGAATCTTTCAAGATGTTCTGCACTCTTAACAAGGTCAGCAACATAATCAAAGCTATCTTTTACAGTAGTGCATAATTTACCGTTTACCATTAGCCTGCCGAGAGGGTCGGCTTCAATACCTCCTTTAACACAGTTCGACTTAATCCTTTTTTCGCCAAGGTAATTATTGAATACTTCGAACAGGTCTTTTGCATTCCCCTGTGTTAAAAAATTAATCTCAATGCTTTCGCAATAGATACCTTTCAGCAGTGATTTTATCAGGGCAGGTGTATAATTAACATTCTCGTTGAAGATAAATCCCAGTGAATTAACACCTCTGTCAAGTATAATCAGCGCTTTTTTATTAGCCTCAACAGGGTCATTAACGTCGATATCCTGCCTTATGTACCATTCGTTTCTACCCGGATGTACACCCCTGAGAAAAGGATATTCCCCCGGAGGATTATCAATATGTGGTATCGAAGCAATATCTTCAGCCCTGTAGAAAGGATTTACACTGAATCCCTCCAGGGTTTTCCATACAAGCTTACGGTCGAAATCCTGACCTTTAAGATCAGTCTTAACCTTGTCCAGCCATTCCTCAGTGCTTATAGGAAGAAACTGGTTCAAAAGTTTTTCTTTTTCCGGCATTTTCCAGTCATTGATATTTACCGGGCAAAGTTAAAATAAATAAGTATGAATAATTTATGCTTTTTGTCAGTCTTTACCGAATTCCATAAGGTAGGATTTGATGAATAAATTAAGATCACCATCAAGCACTGCTTTCACATTACCTGTTTCGTGGTTTGTTCTCAGGTCTTTGACCATTTTATATGGATGAAGCACATATGACCGTATCTGTGATCCCCACTCAATTTTCTTTTTCTGACCTTCTACTTTTTCCTTCTCTTCCATCTTCTTTCTTAGCTCAAGCTCATAAAGATGCGATTTCAGTATGCGTAATGCATTTTCCTTATTTTTCATCTGGGATCGTGTTTCCTGGTTCTCTATTACCAGTCCTGTCGGCTGATGACGGAGGCGTACTGCTGTTTCTACCTTGTTAACATTTTGCCCGCCGGCACCGCTCGACCTGTATGTTTCCCATGTAATATCAGCAGGATTAATTTCAATATCGATTTTTTCATCTATTACCGGGGAAACAAACACAGATGCAAATGTTGTCTGTCTTTTACCCTGGGCATTGAATGGAGATATTCGTACCAGCCTATGTACACCATTCTCACTTTTCAGGTATCCATATGCCTTCTCTCCACTGAATTCAAGGGTAACAGATTTTACACCTACCTCATCACCTGGCAGATAATCTATTTCCCTGACCTTATAATTATTTCTTTCGCCCCAGCGGATGTACATTCTCATCAACATATCAGCCCAGTCGTTACTTTCTGTTCCCCCTGCTCCGGCATTGATTTTAAGATATGCTCCTAGCTGGTCTTCATCTTTACGAAGCATATTTTTAAGTTCCAGCTCCTCGACCGACCTTAATGTTATATCATATTGTTTATCAAGCTCTTCCTCTCCCGCTTCTCCCTCTTTGTAAAAATCATATATTACCTGAAGGTCTTCAACAGCCGTACTCATTTCTTCAAACGACTGAATCCATGTTTTCAGGCCCGAGATCATTTTCATCTTTTCCTCTGCTACCCCGGGATCATTCCAGAAATCAGGCTCTCTGGCTATTTTTTCTTCTTCTTCTACCTGTAATTTCTTGTTATCTATGTCAAAGATACCTCCTCAGCGCTTCCCGGCGCTCTTGCATATCTCTTAATTGCTCTGTTGAAACCATACTGATCTGTTTGTTTTTGTGCAAAATTAGCTTTTTGATGCCGCACTTACAAGAAATTACTACTTTTGCATTTCAATCAGACAGAGAATGGGAAGACTAATTAACAGGTTCAGGCCTTATGCAAGAATACTACTGGCTATTTGGGCATTCATCATAATAGCCTTAGCTATTATACCCGATCTTCCAGTGCTAAAGATAGGTGGTAAACCACTTCCTATAAGGCTTGACTACCCTGTTCATTTCATGGAACATACCCTTCTCGCATTCCTTGCAATAATAGCATTTGTGACCAGCCGGTCCGATATAAGGGTTTTCAGAATAACACTGCTGTTTCTTATTCTTTTTGCCGTATTCGCCGAAATGCTTCATATAGTCATCCCTTTCCGATCATTTGAATACAAGGACCTGGCCCTTAATATTTCAGGTATATTCAGAGGTACCCTTATTGCAATCTGTGCCATGAGGGACAAGTCCCGCAGATCGGTTTGAGTTATATGTTTTATAATCATATCACTATTATGTCATAATCGGATCCTTAGATTTATCTTTGACATATAAACCATTATTCCATAACCTATGAAGTTATTTAATCTTACTATTTCGTTTATCATTATCTTGTTCCTATATCCTCTGCATGCAGGTGCCCAGGATAATATTGTTGAAGTGCCGAAAGCAAAGTTGTATAAAGAAAAGAAAACAGCACTCAATTACCTTGAAGACGAAAATACTGTTACCAGTTTCGGTAAGATCTCGGATAAGATATGGGGCTATGCTGAACTGGGATTACAGGAATTTAAATCATCGGCATTATTGATTAAAACACTTGAGGATGAAGGGTTCAAGGTTGAGAAAAATGTAGCCGGAATGCCTACCTGTTTTACAGCAACATGGGGTGAGGGTAAACCTGTGATTGGTGTTCTTGGTGAGTTTGATGCCCTGCCAATGCTGTCGCAGAAAGGGCTGGTACCCAACCAGGATCCACTGGTTAAAGGAGCCCCCGGGCATGGCTGCGGTCATAACATGATGGGCACTGCAGGTGTGGCAACAGTTATAGCCGTCAAAAAAAGTATGGAAGAACATAATATTAAGGGTACCATTAAATTCTTTGGCTCTCCTGCCGAAGAAACTGTCATCAGCAGACCCTATATGGTCAGAGCAGGTGTTTTTGATGATGTTGATGCCATAATAGATAACCATTCATCAACAGGTATGAATACTGGTTTTGGTGTAAGTGGTAATGCTCTTATCTCGGTTATCTTTACCTTCAGGGGTAAAACTGCTCATTCTGCAGGTGCCCCATGGGAGGGAAGGAGTGCACTCGACGCAGTAGAAATAATGAATATATCGACCAATTACCTGCGGGAACATCTGCATTATACCCACAGGCTTCATTACGTTATTATGGAAGGAGGAGAAGCACCTAATGTAGTTCCTGACCGGGCTTCAGTATGGTATTACGTAAGAAATACAGACGAGCGTATTGAGGAAATGTATGAACGTGTTGTTAACTGCGCAAAAGGTGCTGCACTGGCAACAGGAACCGAGCTTGAAGAGATAAGGGTAATGACAGGCATACACCAGCGTCACTGCAACAGGGGAATGGCTGAGCTTATACAATCAAACATTCAACTTATAGGTATGCCTGAATGGACAGAGGAGGAAAATGAATTTGCCAGGGCTCTGCAAAAAGAACTGGGTAAGGAAGAGAAGGGTTACCCTGAAAAGGTATCAGAACTCAAAGAACCATCAGGTATCCAGGTAGGCGGAGGATCATCGGATGTAGGTGAGGTCACTCTTATTGCTCCTACAGCCACCCTCAGGTTCCCTGGTGGTGTGCCGGGAATGATATTCCATCACCGGTCAGCAGTATCTGCATATTACGGCTCTGCTGCATGGAAAGGGCTTAATACCGGGGCCAGGGTAATGGCTGCCACAGCTATTGACCTGCTGACAAAGGCGGAGGTGCTGGATAAGATAAAAAAAGAATTTGCTGATTTTTCAGAAGAGCATCCCTATAAATCACTGCTGCCCGAAGGATCAGAACCACCTCTTTACCTGAATAAAGAGCTGATGGAAAAATACAGGGCTCTGATGGAGAAAGCCAGGTGGTAGGTTTTTCCCGGCCCACCTGCCTCGGCAGGGCGTTGCCCTTATTACTAGAAGACCTTATATCCTGAGAAATTACCTGTACCTATAGAGGTGCCTGTTCCGGTATGGATAACAATCTTTACTTTATCCTGGGATAAAAGCTTCATTGTTACTGATCTGTATAACTTGGAACCACTTGAGATCTCTTCGCCAAGATTTTCATATATATTTCCATTCTTATATATCATCAAGGTCCTACCACTACCAGATCCGTCAGCATAGTAAAAAATATTAAAGGTATAAATTCCATCATGGGTAGCAGTAAATTCTCCTGTGGACATGTTAAAAGCCAGGCCATCATTATACTCCTGTACATCAGGAATAAAATCTACATTGGACAGGGGCATGGGAGCGTCTGTGTTATCAGTCTTTTTCGCCCTGAAAGCAATAACATTACTACTGAGGTCCACCCTGTTCTCGTTTGAGCCTTCATTGATCACAAGATCTGTACCATCGATTGAAATCCCTGTTATCAGCTCATTTGAGCTGTTATTATCGCCATCATCCAGAACATATGACAGGTCAATGCTATTACCATTACTTATAGCCATGCTGCTGTCTGCAGTATTGAATGTCAGTGTTTGTTCATCGGTATTATCAAGATACTTGGCAAGGCTGATAGGAGTAGCTTCTGTATTGACGGTTATCTTGAGAACATCGTTATCTATACGAAGGTCCTGTATCTCATTCAGCGGATTTGCATCTGCATCATCCACATTGAGCAGAGCGCTCAGGTTAACTGTATTACCGCTACCTCCATCTGAGCCACCATCAATTGTCAGGTTCTCACCATCAAATGATAGCTTCTGGTCATCGGTGGCAGGATCACCTGGGTCACCCTTCGGTCCCGGAGGTCCCGGCTCAAGTGATTTAGCGGCATAAAGCGCATATGGTACACTCAGGAACTGCATTGTACCCATATCAAGGAATTCATTTGAAAACTTGATCTCAACCTTGAGGTAATGTATGGCCTGGGACCAGTTTATCTCAGAGAATGACTCACAGGCACCCATAGTTGGCGTCCCATTACCTATGGTAACTGAAAATACGCCGTAAGGTGTTGTGGAAACATTATTATGCACTTCCTGATATTCAACTGTTCCTTCGGATGAATATGAATAAACGGTGAAACGAATGTCTATCTCCTGATTGGCAAGTTCATCTCCATAACTATCACGTGCAACAGCTTGGTAATTAATTCCGTACGGAACATGTTGTGCATTTATGACAGTATATGATCCCAGCAAGAATATAAATACTGAAATACATTTAACTAATCTTACCATAAGGCCTCCTTACATTTTTTCTATTTTAAACAAACGTATGATCTTTTTATCCAGGGACCTGACACGTACAAAATACATTCCCCTCTTATAATTTCTCATATCTATGGACTCGGTCTTCCGGTAATTCCTTCCACAAGAAATTTTACGATTATAAAACAATGTTCCGTCAAGTCCAAAAATGATAACTTCAAAATCAGTCCTTTCAACTCCGAATAATTCAAGCTTGAGCAAATCAATAACAGGGTTGGGATATACCTCCACCCCGCTACCCTTAGGTTGCTCAACTTCCCTGAAATATATCCTGGGCTGGTGAAATCCCTGCGTGAGGTGATAGTAATCACATTTCAGAGCTTTTACCATGGGTTCGCCAACTGTTTGATTAACATGATAATAATTGACATCAGCAATTGAGGCCAGTGGAACAAGTACCTCATGCGAGATTTGCTGACCATTACAATTGAGTGTAAAAGCCACTAACAAAAACAATAATATTTTCCCCCTATATTGCATTGTTTCTGGATAAGATTGGACTATCAAAAATAGAAAAAAAAATTTATTAACAAATAATTAACAATGTTATTTACTGTTTTTCCACAAAAAAAACAGTTATTTCCACAGGATCTCAACAGCCATGGTTAAAAAGCCATGTGGATTTTTTCTTTTTTTGACAGTACAATTCATACATTTAATTCCTGGTTCTGGTAACCGCTTAACGAAACCGACAGAGGCAATGTTTCATTTCAGACAGATAATAATAATATCAATTAAACCTTATAAATATGCTCAGGTCATTTTTCAGCAGAAGATTAACAGAAGCCGGATGCGATGAAGCAGGCCGGGGAGCGCTTGCAGGCCCGGTGGTGGCAGCAGCAGTAATCCTACCGAAACGTTACAGGAACGAGAGATTAGACGACTCAAAAAAATTGTCTGCTTCTTTGCGTGAAACACTCAGGGAAGAAATATGTGAAAAAGCAGTATCATGGAATGTAGCCATGGTTGATAATAATGAAATAGACCAGGTAAATATTCTCAGGGCTACATATAAGGCAATGCACCTGGCAATTGAGGGACTAAGCAGAAAGCCCGAGTTTCTTCTCGTCGACGGTAACTATTTTATACCTTTCAAAAAGATCCCTTTCAAAACAATAGTTAAGGGTGATGGTAAATTTATGTCAATAGCTGCAGCATCTGTCCTGGCTAAAACATACCGTGACGAATACATGATCAAAATACATGAAGAATATCCGCAGTATGGGTGGAAAACGAACAAGGGATATCCAACTCCTGAACATAAACAAGCGATTGATAAATATGGTATCACTCCTTACCACCGTCATACTTTTAACCTTGGTGATTCACAGATGGACCTTTTTGAGAAAAAGACCATAGAGGAATAAGATTTTAAATAGTATATTTGAGACCTCAAAGTACATAACTCATCAAAAATTTATTTCCATGAAAAGATTAATATCAGTATTTATTGCTCTTATTGTCAGCCTTAATATGAGCCTCAGGGCTGATGAGGGTATGTGGCTGTTGCCTCTTCTTGAACAACTCAATATGGGTAAAATGACAGAGCTTGGACTTGAGCTCAGTGCAGAGGAGATTTACAGTATTAACCATTCTTCAATTAAAGATGCCGTTGTAATCTTTGGTGGTGGCTGCACTGCTGAGATAGTATCCTCTGAAGGATTGCTGCTTACAAACCACCACTGCGGATATGGAAGAATTCAGGCTCATAGTACAATTGAGCACGATTATCTGAAAGATGGCTTCTGGGCAATGTCTAAAGAAGAAGAATTACCCAATCCCGGACTCAGAGTAATATTCCTTGTAAGAATAGAAGATGTCACTGATCGTGTACTCACCGATGTGACTGATGAAATGACGGAAAGCGAGAGAGCACAGGCTATCAACGCTGTCAGGGGTAAAATTGTAAATGAAACAACCGAGGGCACACATTACCACGCAAATGTGAATTCATTCTTCGGAGGTACTAATTATTACCTGCTTGTTTATGAAATATATAGTGATGTCAGGCTGGTGGGTGCACCTCCCTCATCAATAGGTAAATATGGCCACGACACCGACAACTGGGAATGGCCACGCCATACTGGTGATTTCAGCGTGTTCCGTGTTTATATGGGTCCTGATGGTAAACCAGCTGAATATTCTGAAGATAATATACCACTTAAACCAAGACATTATCTTCCTGTTTCAATAAAAGGAGTTAAGGAAAATGACTTTGCCATGATCCTTGGTTACCCGGGTGGAACACAGAGATACATGACCTCATATGGTGTTGACGAAGTGTTATCAATTACTCATCCCAACAGGATTAAGATACGCGGTATCAGGCAGGAGATACTTATGGCTGATATGATGGCCGATCCTAAAGTAAATATCCAGTATGCTTCAAAATATTCAGGATCATCAAACTACTGGAAATTTTCAATAGGTCAAAAGCAGGGGCTTGAGCGACTTAATGTGAAAGGCCAGAAAGAAAAAATTGAGAAAAGGTTCACTGAATGGGTTAACAAGAAAAACAAAAGGAGCCAAAAGTACGGCGAAGCACTGGATCTTATAAAAACATCTATAGAAGGAAGGAAAGAATATTATAATACTTCACAGTATCTGAGCGAATGCCTGATGCGTGGCTCTGAATTACCGGCAGTGGCGCGTAATGCACAGGGTCTCATCTCTGTGCTTGGCAGCGATGATAATGAAGCAATAAATGAAGCTGTTGAAAGACTAAAGCAAAGAGTCGAAGGGTTTTATAAAGACTATAATCCACCAACCGACAGAAAAGCGACCAGCGCAATGATAAAAGTCTTCAGGGAAGATGTTGATCCTGCCTTCTGGCCCGATTTTATAAGCCAGATTGACGAGGAATTTGGAGGTAATGTGGATAAATATGTCGATTATATGTTTGATAATTCAATATTTACCACAAAAGATAAATTAATGAGCTTCCTTGTTGATCCCGATGTCGAAAAGCTTGAATCAGACCCGGCACTCAAGAACGGTATGGATGTAATGAAGGTGTACAGGGAACTGATGCAAAAATCAGCCGAGTTTGATATTAATCTTATTAAGGGCAGGCGCCTGTATGTAGCCGGGCTGAGGGAAATGGATACTGAACTGGTAAAGTATCCTGATGCTAACTTTACCATGCGACTTACATATGGTACTGTCCTTCCTTACCAGCCTAAAGATGCTGTGATATATAAGCACTATACTACCATGAATGGTGTGATGGAAAAATATAAGCCTGGCGATTATGAATTTGACCTGCCTGATCACCTTATCAAATTATATAACCAGAAAAAATTCGGGAGGTATGCTGATGCGGCTGGTCATATGCCTGTTTGCTTCCTTACAAATAATGATATTACCGGTGGCAACTCCGGTAGCCCTGTAATAAATGGCAAAGGTGAACTCATAGGTCTGGCCTTTGATGGTAACTGGGAAGCAATGAGCGGCGATGTGGCCTTCGAGCCTGATCTGCAGAGATGTATAAATGTAGACATAAGATATGTCCTGTGGGTAATGGATATATATGCCGGGGCTGGTCACCTGGTTGAAGAAATGGATATACGTGAATGATCGCTTATCCACCTTTGAAGGGGAATGTAAGGACTAATTAGCGCGAATTTAATACAAAACCACCGTAGAGACGTTGCATGCAACG
>DOZA01000272.1:13054-18197 GCA_003518245.1 Bacteroidales bacterium
TTTTGTCTTTCGTCTTTTGCCTTTCGTCGTATATCTTTGTATCCAAATTTAAAACAGTATGGATTTTTTTCACAGTCTTTCCATTAAAGAAATAGTAGCTGCTTTTATGGTCCTTTTTGCTATAATTGATATTCTGGGATCGGTACCTATTATACTTGATATCAAAACAAAATCAGGTGAGGTTGGGGCTGCAAAAGCATCAATAATAGCATTTATTATTTTCTTACTATTCTTCTTTGTGGGTGAACCTCTCCTGGGCCTGTTCGGGGTAGATATTCCTTCTTTTGCAATAGCCGGCTCCCTTGTTATACTTCTGCTCGGGATTGAGATGGTACTGGGTATTGAATTGTTCAAACATGATTCCCCGGGAGGTGGAACAGTGGTACCTATTGCCTTTCCCCTGATAGCAGGAGCCGGATCAATAACCACCCTTATTTCAATCAAAGCTGAATATGCCCCTGTAAATATACTTATTGCTCTTGTTCTGAATATGATATTTGTATTCCTCGTACTGAGAATGACCTCGGTGGTGGAGAAATTACTTGGTCCGTCAGGAGTATATATCCTCAGGAAAATATTTGGCATAATACTGCTTGCTATAGCTGTTAAACTTTTTATAACGAACACAGGTATAATATTACCGGCATAATACCCTGAATGAAAGAGAAAATCATAATATTTACTGATGGTGCCGCTAAAGGTAATCCCGGACCCGGGGGATATGGTGTGGTACTGCAAACCGACAGGCATAAGAAAGAACTCTCTGAAGGGTTTAAGCTTACAACAAATAACAGGATGGAACTGCTGGCAGTAATTGTTGGACTTGAAGCATTGAAACAAAAAAACTCTGATGTGGTTATCTATACCGACTCAAAATATGTTGCTGATGCCGTTAATGAAGGCTGGGTCTTTCAATGGGAAAGAAAAGCTTTCAAAAAAAAGAAGAATACTGATCTGTGGAGGCGATTTCTGAAAATATATCGCCAGCATAATGTTATATTCAAGTGGGTGGAAGGACACAGTGGCATACAGGGCAATGAGCGCTGCGACAGGCTGGCGGTGGAGGCATCTGAACAGGATAAGCTGCTGGATGATAAGGGCTACCTGGAAGAACAAAGAGGAGGAAGCCTCTTCAATATTGAATAATTGACTTATTTATAGAAAAGATGCATATTTGTAAATAAAGAAATATTTCATATGCAAAAAATATACATGCCTTCCACAGACATGAATCCGGAAATATTATTCTCACCTGATGAGAATATATTCAGGATAAAAGGTATCAGCAGGCCCGAAAATGTAAGGGAAATATATGAGCCGGCAGTTAAATGGCTGGCCGATTTCAGAAAAGAGCTCACTCCTGAGAACTCATCATTTAGTGAAGAAAGTCCCTTCACCCTGGAGATAAACCTGGAATATTTTAATTCATCCTCTGCTAAATTCCTGTATGATATAATAATGTTAACACGATCAATCAAGGAAAAAGAAATACCAACTGCTATAATCTGGATGTATGACCCGGCCGATCCCGACTGCCGTGAAGCAGGTGAAGACCTGGCAATACTTGCCGAAATGGATTTCGTTTATATAAAGAAGCAGGAATAAAACAATGAGGGGACAAAAAGAACTATATACAATCCTCGACAACCTGGAAATAATATATCAATACCGTGAACATCCCCCGGTAAACACAATTGAAGAAGCAACAAAATACTGGAAAGATTATGATTCAGGCAGGTGCAAGAATATTTTTCTCCGAAACCATAAAGGTAATAGACATTACCTCGTAATACTGGAGCACCTTAGAAAGCTTAACATGAAAGACCTTGAATCACGTCTGAAACAGGGTAAATTAACATTTGCTTCGGAAAAAAGGCTGAAAAAATACCTTGGACTATCCCCGGGATCGGTTTCTCCTTTTGGTTTGATAAACGATCATGATAAACATGTGCACCTTTTTATTGATAAGAAATTACTTGAATCTGATAATCTCTCCTTCCATCCAAATAATAACACAGCGTCTCTCATAATATCCAAAAATGATTTCATACGATTTATTGAGCATCAGGGTAATACATACGAGTTCATTCAATTATATGATGATTGATTTTACCCCCTCAGTCCTTTAAATTATCAGTCAGAGCATAATCTGATAATTAAATATAATCTCAATATTTATTTACTAAAACTCTCATATTATCAACCAAAAAAAGTATATAAAGCCAGCCGCACCGAATCGGCTCCTGTAATAAATGGAGAACCCGATGATGAGACCTGGTAGCATGGACAGTGGGCAGGTGATTTTACCCAGTTTGAACCCTATGAAGGTGAAAAAGCCACACAGTCAACTGAATAAAGTGCAGAATTTCAGATATTTCTCTTTGCTTGCAACATTAGAGGCAATTATACGTCTTTATTTTAAATAACACTAAAATTACTTATGATGAAGAACCTGACTTTGGTCCTCATTTTTTTTGCAGGACTGTTAATCAATGCTACGAGCCAGGATTTAACCGAGAAAAAGTATTATGAAGCCATCCGGATCGAGAAAGCCCCGTCAATAGACGGAAATCTTGATGATGAGGCCTGGCTTAGTAACAACTGGGAAGGGGGGCTTATACAGCATGAGCCTTATGAAAACCGGTCACCCTCACAACCAACTGAATTCAAGATATGTTTTGATGATATAAACCTTTATATTGCCATTAAAGCTCATGATTCAGCACCTGACAGTATTACAAACAGGATGAGCCGAAGGGATAATGGTGATGGGGATATGATCTTTATCCTTCTGGACAGTTACCATGATCTTCGTACAGGCTTTGTATTCGGCGTCAGTTCGGCAGGTATACGGTTCGATATGATAATGGCAAATGACGGTCAGAATGAAGACTCCACCTGGGACCCAATCTGGCAGGCAAAAGCCAGGGTACATGATTGGGGATGGGCAGCAGAAATGAAGATTCCTTTTACCCAGTTAAGATTCCAGAAAAACACCAATGAAGTTTGGGGAATGATAGTGGGCCGGCAGATATTCAGGCATGGGGAAATGAGCTTCTGGCCTGCCATACCGCGTGATGCACCGGGGATTATACATATGGCAGGAGAACTGGGAGGCCTGGAAGAAGTGGAGCCAAGGAAACAATTTGACATCATGCCTTATGGAGTTGCTGCATATAAGACCTATGAGGCTGAAGAAGGAAATCCATTCATGACCGGCCGTGATCCCAGATTCAAAGCAGGTCTGGATGCTAAAATAGGGGTTACCAATAATCTTACCCTTGACCTTACTCTTTTACCTGATTTCGGACAGGTCGAAGCAGACCCCTCAGAAGTGAACCTCACTGCCTTTGAAACATTCTTTGAAGAAAAAAGACCTTTCTTTATTGAAGGAAGCAGTATCACCAGCTTTAATGTTGGCCTTGGAGATGGTGATGTAGGTAATGATAACCTGTTTTACTCCAGGCGTATAGGAAGAAGACCTCATGGTTATCCATCACTGGGTGATAATGAATATGCAGATGTGCCAACATTTACTAACATTCTAGGGGCAGCCAAACTCACAGGAAAAACAAAGAATGGTGTATCAGTAGGTTTTATCGAAAGCGTAACTGCTGAAGTTAAAGCTGATATCGACAGCGCAGGAGAACGATCATCTGAAATAATTGAACCTCTTACAAATTATTCACTTGCCAGGGTACAGAAAGATTTTAATAAGGGTAATACTATTATAGGTGGTGCCGCAACAAGTACAATAAGGAGACTCGACGATACCGGATTGGATAATCTGCACAAAAATGCAACCACCGCCGGTCTGGATTTCACACAGTATTTTAAGGAAAGGAACTATATGTTCAGTACCAGTATCTATATGAGTAATGTGGAAGGGACCACAGAAGCCATAACACGAACACAGATGTCCTCGGCAAGGTACTACCAGCGTCCCGATGCCGATTATGTTGAGCTGGATGAGGACAGGACAAGCCTTTCCGGCTTAGGAGGTAAGATACAGGCCGGTAAAATAGGTGGTAAATGGAACTTCCTTTACATGGGTAATTTCAAAAGCCCGGGCCTGGAAATAAATGATATGGGATACCAGAGAGAGGTCGACCAGATGCTTAATGTACTGTGGACAGGATATAACTTTACTGAACCGTTCAGCATCTTCAGGAGCCTGAACCTTAATAACGATGCATATATTGTAAATGATTACGGAGGCAATATCCAGAGTATTGGGTATGAATTTAATGTCAATGCGAGGTTTAAAAACTTCTGGGATGGGGGCTTCGGTGGAGGCTTTGGAATACTGAACAGATCAAACAATTTCCTTAGAGGAGGGCCTACCATGTACCTGCCGAATAACTGGCGGTACAATATTTATTTCTCTACCGATGACAGGAAGAAAGTATCATTTTTTGGGGGGTCATTCATGAACGGGAGAGTTGAAAATATGTCATTTGGTATTAACTATAGCCTTGGCATAACAATACGGCCACTTAATACCCTCAGGATATCAATAAGCCCGGCTTATTCGGTCAGAACAGACGAATTTCAGTATATAAGCAGGCAGAGTATGAATGACGATGACAGGTATATATTCGGAAAAATCGACCAGAAAGTGCTCAGCACATCAATAAGGATAAACTATAATATTACACCTGACCTCACCATTCAATACTGGGGGCAGCCATTTATTGCTACCGGTGCGTACAATAATTTTAAAATGATAACCGATCCTGTGGCTGATGATTTCTCAGACAGGTATCATGTATACACTGAGGATCAAATAACCAGGGAGGATGGATACTATGGTATTGATGAAGATACTGATGGCACATATGATTATGGTATAGGTATCCCTGATTTCAGTGTTGACGAATGGAAATCAAACCTGGTGGTCAGATGGGAATTCCTGCCGGGCTCAACAGCCTACCTTGTATGGTCACAGGCAAGGGATTTCTACCAGCCAACAGGTAAATTCGAGGTCTGGGATAATATCCATCACCTGTTCACCGAGAAGATAGCAAATAATGTATTCCTACTGAAGCTCTCATACCGTTTTGGCCTGAGATAGAAAGAGAGGTGAGTTATAAGTTTCACCACCGCTGGCGCGGTTCTCCCACCTTCGCTGGCGCGGATCCCG
>DOZA01000301.1 GCA_003518245.1 Bacteroidales bacterium
TGCTGCGGAAGCACATATGATAAAAAGGACGAAAAATTTGGCCACGGGCTGGTATTCAAAGAAGTAAAAAGGATGCTTAACGGCAAATGTATCCTATGCCAGGCCTTTCCTGTGGGATTGGTCCTACCCGACGATCAGAAGGAAGATCCTGATGCCTTCATGAAAATCCACCTTAGTGATGAAAATTTTAAAGGGGAAATACAGGAGAGGTACGATACCTTCATATCTGAAGTATCTCAGATTTAGTTATAGTCTGGATCTAGCAAGTGGAAGTCAGGGGTGGTTATGGAGGGAACAGCTCTCCCCTTATGCGAAATGAAGTAAGCGGTTTGAATATACCTGCAAGGAAAATGATACCCTGGACAATAAATAGCAGGCCAAATATGTATGAAATATTGTAGACCGGACCAAAGAAGAACATATAAAAGACACCGCCTGTCCAGAGCCACATAAAAGCAATGACACCCATTATGATTCTGTCTGAATATTTCGTCCTCTTTATGGCAAAAAAGATTGCTATAATTCCCAATACATAGGCAATTATCTGCATAGGCCATATATCGATATTATATCTCTCAAAGGTATCCAGCAGCTGCTCAAGAGTTAGTGTTGTATCCATATTAATCTGTGTTTTATTTCTAAAATACCAGGCTTAACTGCTTAATAAAGAAATCATTTTTTTCTAATATTTCAAATTAGATAATGATTAATAATTTTTCAGTTCAACGTCCATGGCATGAAAAATCATTCAGTGACAGCTTCAAACTTGTCATAAAAAAGAAAATATTTACTTTTAAGGACTGAACTTTTGATGTTGCAGACTGTTTACCCGAAAAATACCTGCCATGGAACCATTAATACATATCAGAACAAAAAAGGATATACCGGAAGAATACATTGATACACCTGTTGGTTTGTTTCTCGAGTACCATAACCTGGGACGCAAGTTTGAGGAGCATAAAATGGCTGAATTACTCATAGGTATGTGCATGGACAGCCGCATTGTATTAAATATCCCCAATAATTTCACCTATGTACTGCGCACAGGAGGTGCCAATATGAGGGATCTTGAGTTTAATATCTCATATGCCGTAGCAGTTGGGGGCATAAAGTATATCATAGTACTGGGGCATACCAACTGTGCCATGATAAACCTTATGTCAAAGAAAGATGACTATATAAAGGGTCTTGTCGATAACGGTGGATGGGAGAAATACCTGGCCGAGGAGCATTTTTACCAGTCTGAACCTGTATATGAGATAAAAAATGAGATTGATTTTGTCCTCAAAGAGACTATGCGTCTCAGGCTTAAGTACCGGAAAGTGACTGTGGTGCCAATGATCTACAGGGTGAAGACCAATCATATATACCTTATTGAGGAATGATCCCCCTTTCAAGGGGGTGACGAGCAAAGCGAGTCGGGGGATGTCATTCATTGTTTAATCGTGGAACTGTGTAATCGTTGAATTGGGCCTCGGTTCGCCTCTCCATTCCTTGCTACCAGCTACCAATTCATAAATGCTCGCTCCCACCAGCTACAATCACCAGCCGTTCCGCCTCTCGCATCTCGCATTTCATCTTTGGCATAACGTCCCTGACTTCTAGTTTTTTCTTATCTACTTCGGAAATAAATTATTAAATTGAAAGATGGTATCCTTGACAAAACAATTAAACAGGGAAAATACTCAATATACAATTTATAAATCACTGAATACAAGAATCATGGAATCAAAAAGCCCTATGAAATAGAGAAAATTCATCACTTCAGCTGTCGCCACGGCTGCTACCCTTACCGTGGTTCCCAGGCATGTATTGGGTGGAACCGGCTATGTCGCTCCTTCCGATAAAATAACAGTTGCAAACATAGGTTGCGGTACCCAGGGATTACGAGAGATGCCGGGCTTGCTACAAAACCCAGACATACAGGTTGTTGCTGTTTGTGATGTGAATAAACTTACTACCGATTACCTTGACTGGTCTCCAAATGGTCTTCGTAACTCGATCCGGAATGCACTGGGTGACCCTGACTGGGGTTCCGCTTACCAGGGCATCCCCGGTGGCAGGGACATCGGAAAGGAATATGTCGATACATATTATGCCAATAATCGACCTTCGGGCTCCTATACGGGATGCAGATCTTATGAGGATTACCGGGAACTTCTTGAAAAAGAACCGGATATAGATGCCATTAAGATCATGACCCCGGATCATCATCATGCCTGTCTTGCGATTGAGGGCATGAAGAAAGGTAAACATGTGATAACACATAAACCTATCGCCAACCGCATGACTGAAGGAAGACTCGCTATCGAGACAGCAAAAAAATCAGATGTGAAAACACATTTGCTGGCCTGGAGTGAAAGACCGGAATATGGCCTGATTCTGAAATGGATAAATGATGGAGTAATTGGCAATCTAAAAGAAATACATAACTGGTCGTACCGGCCGGTATGGGAACAATGGCCATCAAGGCCCGAGGAATCCAGACCCATCCCCGCAGGCTTCAACTGGGAGCTATGGTTGGGTCCGGTTCCTGATTTACCCTATCATCCTTACTATACCCACAACAGGTTCCGCGGTTGGTATGATTTCGGAGGTGGGAGCATTGCAGACATGGGTCATTACAGTCTCTTCCCCTTATTTATGACCTTCGGAATCGATATACCTCCTGTAAGCGCGAAAGCATATGGAACCACCCATCGATACGTTGACGGCAATACCTATAAATGGCTTGAGAATGATGTCTCATTTCCACTATCAAGCCTGATACAGATCGAATTCCCGAAGCAGAAAAATCTACCTGCTTTTGATCTTTTCTGGTATGATGGAGGCATGAAACCCTTTATCCCTGATGAACTCAAGGAGGATAAACGTGATATGCCTGAAGAAGGGATGATGTTTGTAGGTGATAAGGGAAAAATACTGGCAGGATTTAGCGGTGAAGATCCTGAGATCATTCCTTCCAGGCAAATGAAAGCCTATCAGGGAGAAAAAGAACTACCCGAAAGTGAGCATGTACGTCGCTCAAACACCTGGGTGGCAGCAATAAAAAATGATAAAGAGTCGCCCGGAAGCTTTAAATATGCCGGTACGGTAACGGAAACAATCAACCTGGCTGCTGTTGCTCTGCGGGCAGGTAAAAAGGTTGAATATGATTCACGGAATATGAAGATCACCAATGATGAAGAAGCCAACAAATATCTGACACGTGAATACAGAAAAGGCTGGAAACTATAAAATAACTGGAATTATGAAAAACATACAAAAGCATTATTCAAGAAGAAGTTTCATCCAGAAAACTGTCTTACTTGGTGCAGCCGGAATGCTCGCACCAGCTATGGATCTACAATCGAAAGTCATGCCAACCATGCATATGACGCACGATGATATTTCACTTGCCCAGTGGGCCCTGGTACAGGAAATAAGGGAAGGGAAATGGGAAACCCTGGATTTTGCACGAATTGCGAGAGAAGATTTTGGCCTGAACGGTATTGAATTTGTTAATACACTCTTCGAGGTGCCGACAGTAAATTATCTCAATCAACTGAAGAAGAATGCAGACGACCATGGAGTTACGATGGTCTTGATTATGGTCGATGCAGAAGGAGATGGCTGTGAACCTACACCTGAACTGAGAAAGCAATTTGTGATCAATCACAGAAAATGGATTGATATCGCGGCTAACCTGGGCTGTAAGGCAATAAGAACTAATTGCAGGGGCCCGCAGAACTTAGATAAGAAAGAAGCCTTGAAGTGGGCAGCAGAATCATACAATATGCTGCTGGAACATGCCATACCGGCCGGAATACAAGTGTGTATCGAAAACCACGGAGGAGTTTCAAATGACCCTGACTGGATGGTAGCTCTCCTGGAAAAGGTTAATAACCTCTACTTCGGCTCCTACCCCGACTGGCGAAGGCCATCTGGCGATTTCGATAACGTGGAGTATCTCGAAAAGATGCTGCCATGGGCCGTGGGAATGTCGTATCGCAACCAGCCAACAGAACAACTGACGGCAAAAATGATAAAAATGTGTCATAACAAAGGTTACAGGGGATGGTACGGGATAGAATCAAGCGGCAGGGAAGCCATCAGGCAGGGCAAGGAACTCCTGGAAAAATATCTGGAAATCTGATTGAAAGTGCTCCTTACCTCGTCGACACGAATTTTCTTTATTCATTGGCGTGGATTTGCAATCCTTAAAAACAGAATCGCCGGAACTCGCACAGCCAGGAAGAAATTGTTTTGGGTGATTATTTTTTCGGAGTGGACTCATTATTCCATTATTCCAATATTCCATTAGTCTATTCGAAATATATTTTATTAGCCTTTATTATATTATTTCTTTAATATATTTTGTATTTAATTTTATTTGATTACATTTGTAAAGTATAATACTATTTCTTATATGTTTCATAAAGTTGACATAAACTCTTCCAATAATAATTGCAGTAATAATTATTGCTATGGAAGGTTTAGGTTCTTTTGTTAGTATACTAATTATGAAAAGGGCGAGCCTTCCGGGAATAGCGGAAGGCTTTTTTTTATTCTATGTATTAACTATATAACTGGAGCAAAGTGAAAGAAAACTTATTGAAAACCGAGGAAGCCATATCCTTAGTTAAGGATACATTTTCGACCCTACTAAGCAAAAAACTCAAGCTGGTGAAAGTATCATCACCCCTGGCGGTTCTTGACGGAACCGGTGTCAATGACGATCTTAACGGTGTCGAACAGCCGGTATCATTCGGCATAAAGGGTATGGATGGAAGAAAAGCTGTGGTTGTGCAGTCGCTCGCCAAATGGAAAAGGATCCGCCTCAGGGATCTCGGGCTTGAGCCCGGGAAAGGTATATTGACGGATATGAGGGCTTTAAGGCCTGATGAGAGCTTCAGTCCTATTCATTCCATCTATGTGGATCAGTGGGACTGGGAAAAACACATATTAGCCTCCGACAGGAATATGGCTTACCTGAAAGACACGGTAAGGAAAATATACGAAGCCCTACGTATAACTGAAAAATTAATAAGTGAAACATACCCGGAAATCGAAGCAGCCCTTCCAGAAGAAATAACATTCCTTCACGCAGATGAACTTGTGCAGAGGTATCCCGGCTTATCCCCAAACGAGCGGGAATCAGAGGCAACAAAAGAATATGGTGCTATATTTCTTATTGGCATAGGAGGAAGACTGAGTGACGGGTCGATGCACGACGGCAGGGCACCTGATTATGATGATTGGAGCACGGTAACAGAAGACGGCAGAGCGGGCCTTAATGGTGATATAATAGTCTGGAACCCGGTTCTTGAATCGGCTTTTGAAATTTCTTCGATGGGAATACGGGTTGATCCAGTATCACTGATAAGGCAGCTAAGGATAAGGGGATGTATGGAACGGCTTAACCTTCCTTTCCACAGCAGCCTGGTGAGAGGTGAATTACCCCTTAGCATAGGTGGTGGCATAGGCCAGTCACGGTTATGTATGTATATGCTCAGGAAAAAACATATTAGCCAGGTACAGGTGAGCATATGGCCGGAAGTTGAGATGCGAGATGCGAGAGATGAACTCATCCCAATTCAACAATTACACAGTTC
>DOZA01000052.1 GCA_003518245.1 Bacteroidales bacterium
AGAAATGGAAGTGCAATAATATTGTAGCAGGATCGGTAACCCTGGTTTATAATCATGAAAGGAGTGATATCCCAGGTTTGTTAACAGATATACAGTACGAGTATCACAGGTCAATATTATCAGCTCAGCATTTTCACCTTGATAATAATAATTGCCTTGAGATAATAGCAGTTAAAGGAAAGGCAAAAGACCTGACCGAGCTGGCTGACAAACTTATAGCAGTCAAAGGAATACAGCATGGTAAATTATCAATGAGCAGAGCAGATTAATATCAAACATGAAAAAATGGAAAGTTATACAACATTATTATTAACAGCGGTAGCCATTGGGGTGGTACATACGATAGCAGGACCAGACCATTATCTACCATTTGTTGCACTTTCAAAATCCCGGAACTGGAGCAGGGTAAAGACTATTAATATCGTAATAATTAGCGGCATTGCTCATGTTTTCAGCTCAGTGGTAATAGGATTTATAGGAATAGGTGCGGGCATAGGATTATCGAAGCTGGAACTATTTGAAGGGCTGAGAGGTAATATTGCTGCATGGTTGTTGTTTTCTTTTGGTGTGGCTTATACAGCATGGGCAATATTCAGAATGATAAGGAAGAAAGGACATGTTCATAATCATTTTGAAGATAAAGACGGGAAGAAACAATTAACGGTATGGATAATCTTCCTGATCTTTCTTTTCGGTCCCTGTGAGCCCCTTATCCCAATACTCATGTATCCTGCTGCAGAACATAATTATACTGCTGTAGGTCTTATCGCTGTTGTGTTTGCAATAGCTACCATAGGTACGATGTTGATAAGTGTTCTAGTTCTTCTAAAAGGCTTTACCCTGTTCCGGTTAAGCTCGATAGAAAAATACCAGCATTTACTTGCAGGAGTGGCAATTATATTATGCGGGGCAGGGATACTGTTTCTGGGGCTATAGGGCTTCAGGTTTCAGGTTTCATACGTGTCCATGCCTAAATAGTGTTGAGGGGGCTCCTCACTTTCCACTGCCTCCTGCCTTAGAATCTCAGTGACAGGCAGCTGAGGCCGCCATCCAGTTTGCGGAATTCGGAAACATCAACTTCTATAGTCTTATATCCTGCGTCTTTTATTCTTTGCCTTGTTATGGGATAGCCCGAAGGCACCAGGACATTATCATTTACCCATATACAATTTGCAGCGTAGCTCTCTGCGGGATCAACATCAATAATATTAAAGCTGCTGAATTCTTTTCTCTTTAAAAATTCACTACAGGCCAGAAGGTTATTATTTTCGAGGTAGGCTACACCGGTCTTCAGATGTAATACTTTCTCCAGATCAATGGTGGAGCCGGCCATGCCGTTTGATTCAAGAAATGATATCATTTGCCTTGCACCCTCAATATTTGTACGTTCAGAGATGCCAATAAAAAAATGTTTACCGACCATCATTATATCACCGGCCTCAATGGTGCCTGGTTTCTCTATTTCATATATTTGTTCGTAATGCTCTCCAAGCACCTTTTTCATTTCATATATTTCACCCCGTCTTGACTCAGCCCCGGGTCTGGTAATAACAGCACAACAAGGAGTTAAGAGGGCTACATCTTCAATAAAAACTGAATCGGGATAATCTTCATCAGCCTCCAGCACAATTGTTTCAAGACCACATTGCCATAGTGCCTCAACATATGATGCGTGCTGCCTGAGAGCCAGGCTATGATCGGGTGTGCCCAGGTCTGATGAGCGAAGGCCCTTCACCAAGCTCCTGCCAGGCTTTCTTAATATTGCTTTGGTGAACATAAATATTTGTTGTTATTTTCTTATAAATTAGGTTTTATGCAGAAGCTAAGATAATGAAGCTGCCTTAATACTGGTATTGCATTATATAGAAAAATAGTCTTCACCCCGCAAGTTGTGGTTAATTTATATTGGACTGTTTATCACGGGGTGTTACCCGGGCTATTTTTATTCAGCACTTCCGGCGCAGTCCGACGCCGCTTTAACCAGGGGTGGATCCTCAGCCTATTATTCACCCATAATAAAGTCCTGCACCAGGTCACAGAGGTATGTTAAGCAATAACCAGCCTATTAATAGCAGGGACCAGAATATAAAGAATACCACTGTAAAAGGAATCATTGTCGACATCAGGGTTCCAATGCCTGCTTTCTTATCGTATTTCTCGAAATAAACGATTATAAGGGCAAAAAAGCTCATCATTGGAGATATCATATTGGTTATGCTGTCACCTATCCTGTAAACGACCTGTGAGAGCTCAGGGGAGTATCCCGATTCGGGATGTGAGTGCAGCGAGGAAGATTATTTCTCTTTTCAGAGTGGACTCAATGTTGGAATGTTGGAATGTTAGATTAATGGGTTAATAATACAGGTACCGTTTAATCTTGAGTGTGGGTGTTTTCTGGAAAGGAACAGGTTGTAGCACAAACTTGTTTATGCGGGAGAACCTGTTGAGTCGCTGGTTAACATGGTGATTAAGTTCGGTTATTATCTCCTGTATTTTTTGTTCAACAACATATGTCATTTCTTCTTTTAGATGTTTGTATTTCTCTTCAAGCTCTTCCCTGTTGATATGTACCATAGCAACAAGCTTGCCTCCTTTTTCAATGACAAGTGATTCGACAACATGTTTAAAGGTATTGATAATTGATTCAATCTCTTCAGGATAGATATTTTCACCACTTGATCCGACAATAACAGTTTTAATACGACCCCTGATGAAAAGGTATCCTTTTTTATCAAAGCGGCCAAGGTCGCCTGTATTGAACCAGCCATCATCGGTTAATACTTCTTTTGTTTTTTCAGGATTCTTATAATATCCCTTCATCACATTAACTCCCTTTACCCATATCTCTCCCTCACCGGTTGACGGATTCTGGTTATGAAGCCTGATGTCAACACCCTCAACGGCCGGCCCTGTAGACTCAACCTTACAATTTGGATGCATCATTCCGGCAATCAGAGGCGATGTTTCAGTAAGTCCGTATCCAACAGCGTAGGGGAACATCGATTCCTTTAGGAAACGATCAACTTCAGGATTAAGCTTTGCACCACCAATGCCAAAGAAAGACATCTCTCCGCCAAAGGTATCCATAAGCTTTTTACCTGCTGCCCTGCTTAACAATATTCTGAAGGGTCTGATACGGAATAATATCTTTAAGATAAAATTTTTATCAAATGCCGGCCTGACCTTATTGAAGTATATCTTTTCAATAATAAGTGGAACAGAAAGCATCATTGTTGGTTTAACCTCTTTAAGAGCAGGAATAAGCACTGTGGTAGTAGGCGGTTTTCTAAGGTAATATGTTGATGCACCACTCATAAATGCAGTTACCATGCCTACGGTATTCTCATATGTATGCGCCAGGGGAAGAACGGATAAGAACCTGTCATATTCATTAACAGATTTAATTGTTTTGCCCATAAGAGCATTGGAAATAATATTTCTGTTACTCAGCATTACCCCTTTGGAATTGCCGGTAGTGCCAGATGTGTATATTATTGCAGCCAGGTCATCAGGTTTTGCCTTCCGGGTTTTAACAGGTTTATTATTCAAGGAAAATACAGGAGCACCCTTATCTGAACTGATAAACGAGAAATCATCCAGGCTAATTATATGTTTAAGACCTGACGGGTAATTGTCAATTTTATTATTTATACTGTTATTTACCAGAAGTACTTTGGATTCAGAATGCTCGAGAATTCTGTGTATTTCTTCAGCTGTAAAATCAGGAAGAACAGGTACAACAGTAGCTCCCATATATGTTATTGCAAGATAACTAATTACCCAGTTGGGTGAATTAGGACCGAGTATTGCCACCTTGTCAGTATTCTTAATATCCAACTTGTCAAGAAATGTAACAAGTGATTTTATATAATCAAATGCCTGTTTGTATGTATATCCTTCTTCACCGATAAATGAAAACGCATGCTTCTGTGAAAATTTAGCTGCGGATTCATTTATTAATGATTGAAATGTCAACTCTTTATTATTTTTCATGCTATCCCTTTCTCACTCTTTTATTTAAACATCTGCAATAATACTGAATTATTGTTTACATATGCTGTTTATTCAATTTTTATAGGTCCGAGATTACTGTCACGAACCGTTATTCCCATCACACCCGGAATATAGGTCGTTTCTAACCCACTTAATACTAGGGTCATAGGACATTATTTTTTCGTATATTGCACATGCGTAAGTATTATTACCCATTTTTTCATAAGCCTGTGCAAGAACAACGAGTGTATTAACATATATCCAGTTATTTTCAAGCAAATCAGGCTCAGATTCAATTTTATCTTTAGCCTTGGGTCCCAGCACCATGGCTTTATATTTATGGATACCCATTTCATAGCCCAGGAATGCTCCTTCAAAGGCCAGATATTCTGCATTATCAGGCCGTTCTGACATAAGAATCTCAAGATTGTCCCTTGCTTTTTCAAGATAATATGATCCCTCTTTTTTACGATCTTCTTTTATACAGAAGCCAATATATCCATATTGATTTTCAAGTAGTTCATGTAATAATTGACTGTTTTTTGATTTCTTGTACAGTTTCTCCATATCATTCAGGACAGCTTTCCAGTCATTCATCCTGCCCTGTGTATATGATTTATAAATCCTGGTTCTGAAATTATTGTTATCCTTTGCTTCAGTAATCTTATGACCTTGCTTTGCCAGTCTTATAGCAATTGCCATACCGCCTAAACCTGAACCTATTATATTAGTTATTGTTTTATTGACTGACATTTCCCCGGGTCAATAAGATTATTTTATGGTATAGTTANNTAATCGAATATAACAAAAAACAATTAGATGGGAAGGAAAAGATGGACAATGGCCCCTTTCTCCATATATCTTGGGATAGACCGTAAACTGCCCGACCTGAGGTTCAGGCCCGAGTGGTCGGATAAGGAGAAAATAGCTGATGCCTTAATTGAAGACCTGTCGCGCCGCTCGGATTATACCCTGAAGGATAATATTGTCAGTAAAACAATACTCTCGCCCACAGACTGGAGAGATAGTCTTAACCTGCACCGAGGCAGCGGATTGGGCCTGGGGCATAAATTGAAAAAGATATAAAAAAGGCTTTCCTCGATTCAAAGGAAGGGATAAGTAAACTAAAAAAGGGAGCACGACTCGGAGTGTATATTGCTTACCAGAATGCGCTTGCTTGTAACATCTTATTTCAGGAATAAACTGAACATGATCTGAGCCTCTTTTTAACAAATCTTCTTATTATTGGTTACTTTTGTATAATAATCATTTATTTAGGACATGAGTGTAATAAGGGTTACAAAGGAATTTGCTTTTGAGACAGCACATGCGCTATGGAACTATGACGGTCCGTGCCGGAACGTACACGGACATTCATATAAACTATTTGTTACCGTATCAGGAGTGACTGTAAAGGACACGGAGAACCCCAAGAATGGCATGGTTATAGATTTTGGTGATCTTAAAAAAATTGTCAGTAATAAAGTTGTGAGTGTTTTTGATCATGCTGTTGTTATAAATATGGTTGAAAAAGAGAAAATTGAAGCGCTTGATAAAATGTTTGGTAACGTACTGGTTGTAGATTACCAGCCAACATGTGAAAACCTTGTAGCAGATATTGCTGACCGTATAAAACCTCATCTTCCTGTTAACACATATCTGCATAACCTCAGGCTTTATGAGACAGCCACATCATATGCTGAGTGGTTTGCAGATGATAATAAATAATAAATATGCCAGATCAATCAGAAAGGAAGCTTTTCCTGCTCGATGCTTATGCGCTTATTTTCAGGTCTTATTATGCTTTTATCCGCAATCCCAGGATAAATTCCAAAGGCTTCAACACATCCGCTGTTTTTGGCTTCATGCTCACACTTGATGAATTACTTCAAAAGCAGAACCCTTCTCATATAGCAGTCGTATTTGATCCCCCGGGACCCACCTTCAGGCATGAGATGTATAAGGAATATAAAGCCAACAGGGATGCCACACCGGAAGATATAAAGAAGGCTGTACCTTATATAAAGGATATTCTTGAAGCATACCGAATACCTGTTTATGAAGTTGAAGGATATGAAGCAGATGACCTTATAGGCACAATTTCAAAACAGGCTTATGATATGGGCTTCAATACTTATATGATGACACCCGATAAGGATTTCACCCAACTGGTAAATAATATGGTAAAAGTATATAAACCGGCCACAAGGGGAGGATCAGCCATTATTATGGGACCTGAAGAAGTGTGCGAGGAATATGGGATCAGTAACCCCGGGCAGGTTATTGATATTCTTGCTCTTATGGGCGATACTGCCGACAATATACCCGGGGCGCCGGGAATAGGTCCCAAAACAGCTAAAAAGCTTATAGGTGAATACGGAAGTGTCGAAAACCTGATAGCCAATAGTGAAAAACTTAAAGGGAAACAAAAAGAAATAATTCAAAATAACAACGAAGAAATACTATTCTCAAAGAAGCTCGTAACAATAGAAACAAATGTGCCATTTGAGCTTAAAGAAGAAGAGATTATCAGGAAGGCAATAAATAAAAGCAGGCTCAGGGAACTGTTCTCAGAGCTTGAATTCAGAAACCTGGCAGAAAAACTTGGTGCTGAAACAGAGAAAAAGACTGAAGGTGGAGCCATACCCCTGATAAATGATATATCCGTACAAGGATCATTGTTTGATAGTGTTACCCAGGCAGGCACACAGAGAACCATGCTTAAAACTTTGAGCGATACTAAACATGATTATTTAAGACTGGAAAAGAAAAAGGAGATAATAAATTTGGCAAGCAAGCTTAAAGACCTGGAAGAGTTTTGTTTTGATACCGAAACTACTTCATTAAATACTCTTGAAGCTGAAGTTATTGCCATTTCTTTCGCGTGGGAGAAGAATAAGGGTTTTCTTGTTTATTTCAAAGATAATAACCAGGCAGAAGAGTATCTCGGTATTCTTAAACCGGTTTTTGAGAATGAAAGGATAAGAAAAATCGGACAGAACCTTAAATTTGATATACAGGTGCTGGGTAATTATGGAGTGAAAGTAAAAGGAGATCTATTCGACACCATGATAGCCCACTACCTTCTTGAACCGGATATGAGGCATAATATGGATTACCTTGCCGAAACTTACCTGAACTATAAGCCGGTATCAATTGAATCATTAATAGGAGAAAAGGGGAAAAGCCAGAAAAACATGAGATCAGTGGCTGTAGATAAACTTAATGAATATGCTGTTGAAGACTCTGATATAACATATCAATTAAAGGGCTTGTTTATCGATAAAATTAAAAAAGAGAATCTATATAAACTGGCCACTGAAATAGAAATGCCTCTTATAAGGGTACTGGCAGATATGGAAAGGGATGGTGTACTGTTGAACGAAAAGTCATTGAAAGACTATTCAGCAGTATTGAGGGAACAAATAATAAATCTTGAAAAAGAAATTTATGATCTTGCCGGTACAGAATTTAATATAGCATCTCCCAAACAACTTGGTGATATACTATTTATCAGGCTCAAACTGAATGATAAAGCCAGAAAGACAAAGACTAACCAGTTTGTAACAAATGAA
Organism: Bacteroidales bacterium; assembly: GCA_003518245.1. Taxonomy (GTDB): domain Bacteria; phylum Bacteroidota; class Bacteroidia; order Bacteroidales; family VadinHA17; genus UBA9300. The sequence goes on from DOZA01000052.1 coordinate 7,569, forward strand.
GAAGCATTACAAAGACTTAGCAATAAACACCCTATTATAAACAAGGTTCTTGAATACCGTGGACTTAAAAAACTTCTTTCAACTTATGTGGAAGCTCTGCCGTTATTAATAAATAAAAAAACAGGAAGGATACATACATCATATAACCAGGCTATTGCTTCAACAGGACGGTTAAGCTCAAACAATCCCAATCTTCAGAATATACCAATCAGGGATGAGAGTGGCAGGGAAATGAGGAAGGCTTTTATCCCGGCGAAAGGCAATGTCTTTCTTTCAGCTGATTATTCACAGATCGAACTGAGGCTGATGGCTCATCTTAGCGGTGATAAAGGGATGAAAGATGACTTCATGAGTGGTGAGGATATTCATTCAGCAACTGCAGCAAAGATCTTTGGTGTCAGACCTGATGAGGTTAAAAGAGAAATGAGGGCCAAGGCCAAAACGGCAAATTTTGGTATTATATATGGCATTTCAGCATTTGGCCTGTCACAGCGATTAAATATCAGCCGTAGAGAAGCCAAAGCGCTCATTGATGGTTATTTTGAGTCTTATCCAGGTGTTAAGGAGTATATGGAAAAAAGTATTGATATAGGAAGAAGGAAAGGGTATGTAACTACATTATACGGGAGAAAAAGATACCTCAGGGATATACAGTCGCGTAATTCATTGCTCAGGAGTAATGCCGAACGAAATGCAATTAATGCTCCAATACAGGGAACAGCTGCGGATATTATTAAGATAGCAATGATAAATATACATGAAAAGCTTAAAAAATCCGGGCTGAGGGCTAAAATGATATTGCAGGTACATGACGAACTTATTTTTGAAATCGCTGAGCCGGATAAAGATAAAGTGCGTGACATGGTTGTGGAAGAAATGGAAAACGTATGTAAACTGGATGTTCCGCTTATTGTTGAACATGGTTTTGGAAAAAACTGGCTGGAAGCTCATTAGAAAAATATACTGTTATGATAATAAAAGTACTGTTATTTGGTGTACTGGCTGAAAAAGCCGGAAAGGAAGAACTTAAAATTGAGAATATTTCGAGCCTGGATGAATTAAACAAACACATTAATGATAAGTATCCTTCTTTCAAAAATATTCAATTCCGGTTTTCAGTGAACCGTATTCTTATAAGTGGAAATAAAAAACTTAAGGAAGGTGATGAGGTAGCCATGCTGCCGCCTTTTGCAGGAGGATAAACTGGGTCCCGGGGAGCTTGGTGTTCAGGGCACAGAGATGGGCAAGTAATGAGCAAACAATGACAAGTTACAAGCAACCTCTATATCATTTCCATTGATGTGAATCGTCATCGAACAACTCCTTTTTCCAGACAGGATAACTTTCCTTAATCATTTCAAGGGTTTGCCTGCAAGCCCTGGTAGCGTGATCGCGATGACCGGCAGTAACCATAACAAAAAGAGATAATTCACCAGACCTGACAATACCTGTTGAATGAATAATAACTACATCCTGAACATCACTGAAGGCAGTTTTTATTATTTCCTTTATCCTGGCAGCTTCTTTTTCAACCATATCATCGTAAGCTGAATATTCAATGGCCTCGACGGTTCTGTCATCTATCTTGTCATTTCGTATCTGCCCAAGGAAAACAGAATGAGCACCAGCAGATTTATTAACTGATAATCTATCCAGGTACTCTGCTATGAGGGAGCTGTTTATAGGTCCTGGAACAAGAATATGTTTTCCCATAATGATAATTTATTTTTTGGAAATAAGGCCGGATGTTCCATTAAGGGTTGCTGAATATATTTTATCGTCCTCGATAATCTCCAAAGCCCTGATAAGTTGTTTATCTAACTTCAGGGAGTGCTTTATTACACCTTCTTCATAATAGTACCTTCCTATTATTTCATCTTCCAGCAGTCGTGATACTTCACCGCGGAACATCTTAAGATCATTATCCAGGTTATGATTGAGTCTGTTTTCAAGATCTTCAAAAAGTTCTTTATTATTTTCATAATATTTCTCGCTTTTTGCCACATTACTCAACCTCTCAAGGGTGACTTCTGTTGCTGATTCATAAGAGAAACTTTTCTGCTTCAGGAAATTACCAAAATCCTCATAGATTTCGTCACTTATTTCAAATAATCCCAGTTCTTCTATATCCTTATTATTCCAGTAGAAGTTGGTTGCATAATCGAAAATAAATAATCGTAGATACAGCTCAGTAGAAAACAGGCTGAGTTTATCAGGCTCGACCTTATAATCCGGGCTAATACCTCCTCCATCTTTTACTATACGGCCCTTGAGTGTATAAAATTCTGATATCAGTGAATCAGGTATATGGCCCACACTGCCGTCTTTATTACGGTTGGAGAAATCCAGAGCCTGTATGCACCTGCCTGAAGGGATGTAGTATTTGGCAGTTGTTACTTTAAGTAATGCATTATAGCTGAGTGGTCTGCTTATCTGTACCAATCCTTTGCCGTACGATCTCTGTCCTACAACCACACCCCTGTCAAGGTCCTGTATAGCACCCGCAAGTATTTCTCCCGCAGAGGCCGTTCCGCTGTTTATCAGAACGACAAGAGGGACATCTTCGTTTATTGCTTTCCTGGTGGTTTTATAAGTGTGATCATATTTTTCAACCCTGCCTTTTGTGCTGACCACCTCATAACCGGGACCAATAAAGAAATTAACAATCTCTACAGCCTCAGTGAGTAATCCACCCGGATTGGACCTTACATCCAGGATTATCTTTTCTGCCCCCTCTTTTTCAAGCAGGGTTACCAGGGCATTTTTCACATCACCACTACAATTCTGGGTGAAATTGGTAAATTTTATATAGCCCGTTTTATTGTCTGCCATACCAAAATAAGGAACAGGAGGAATACTTATTCTTTTACGAGTAAGTGTCTTTTCGAACTCTTCTCCCTGCCTTTCAATAATAAGGGTCATTTCAGTGTTGGGCTCACCTTTAAGCTTTTCGCTTACACCTTCAACAGCCAGACCTTTTAAGGATTCACCATTTATCTTTTTTAATATATCTCCGGCTTTCAAGCCTGATATATCAGCAGGGAATCCCTTGTAAATTTGTGTAAGAACAGTATAATCACCACTCCTCCTTATCAGTGATCCTATTCCTCCATATTTACCTGTAGTCATAAATGCTAAATTATCCCTTTCTGATTCAGGATAATATACAGTGTAGGGATCAAGCTCATTAAGCATTTCATCTATACTTTCCTTAAATAGCTTATCGGGCTTCAATTCATCCACGTAAAAGGCATTTAGTTCCCTTATCAGTGAATAAAAAATATCAAGGTTCTTCTGTAATTTGAAGTCTTTCGATTCATTCCTGAAAATATAGGCTGTTGTAAACACTGATACTATTATTACAGCCAGTGTTATCAGGATCGTTCTGTTAATATATCTTTTCATCTATCTGATTTGTTACCTTTTCATTAAGGACATAAATGCTTATATATTGATGCAAAATAGTTGCCAAACTTAAATATTAAACATTTTTATTGCTGCAATATTCATTTACCTGTAAAAGCAGGCTGTTTAAAGTATTTTCCATATGTTCTTCCAGATCGTGGTAAACGGGCATTTTACTGCCCGAGTATATTATCATAATAACAATTTGTACATTAAGCTGTTCAAGCTTCATATAGAGCTTATGCTTGTTTATGCGCCAGGCTTCCCTCAGTAGTCTTTTTATCCTGTTTCGCTCGACTGCCTTTCGGAAATTTTTCTTCCCCACACTGATAGCCACAATGGCCGGCGAGGGTATTTTATCCCTGCTTTTCATCCACAGTACAGTGAGCGGACTGGAATAGAATGATTTTCCACTCTCAAATAATTCTGAGATAATCCTGCGGCTGCAGAGTTTTTCATTTTTGTTGAACTTAAATTTATTATTATACATAGCAAGCATCCTGGTTCATCTTCAAGATGATATGCAGGATGGGATATATCTAAGGGATGTACTTATTATTTAGTCTTCTTCTGTTCTTTAATGAACTGATCAAGAGCCATTGTCATTGATGGTGCCTTTGGATTAGGTGCATGTATATCCATTCGAAGCCCTAAGCTGTCAATTGCTTTGGCTGTGGAAGGCCCGAAAGCTGCTATCTGGGTGTTATTCTGTTTGAAATCAGGGAAGTTTTCAAGCAATGATTTCGGACCAGAGGGACTGTAAAAGACAAGTATATCATAATACACATCAGCAAGGTCAGTGAGATCAGCACTTACTGTCCTGTATAGATTGCCAATGGTGTATTTAATTTTGTTTTTGTCTAACAGTTCGGGTATCTCGGTCTTATGAGGTACCGATAGTGGTACGAAATAGTTTTCGTCCTTGTGTTTTGAAATAACAGTACAGAGATCAGGAAATTTTGAATTACCATAGAAGATTTTCCTCTTTCTGTATACAATATATTTCTGCAGGTAAAAAGCAACATTTTCAGTTATACAGAAATATTTCATTGTATCAGGAACAGTAATTCTGAGTTCGTCACATATCCTGAAGAAGTGATCAATAGCTGTTTTGCTGGTAAAAATGACAGCTGAATGATCAAGGATATTTATCTTTTGTTTCCTGAATTCTTTGGCAGTAATACCGACCACCTCAATGAAAGGCCTGAAATCTATTTTTAAACCATGATTTTTGGCAAGTTCGAAATAGGGTGATTTTGGATTCTGGGGTTCCGGTTGCGATACCAGTATACTTTTTATCTTCAAAACACTTTGATTTTAAGTGTACAACAACTAGCCTTCTATTAATAATCCTGGCCGCTCAGATATCTTAACAATATCAGAGCCGGGAAAAATTCCAGTGTGCAAAGATACAAAATCAAATAAAATAATGAAAACCTCCTTTTAAGAAAAATATATATAAGCCTTATGATCCTTAACAGATAAATAACCGAAATCATTATGAGCGAGAAGAAAATGATATATCTGTCGGGGATGCTTATGAGGTAGGAAATAAAAAAGTTTACTATCATAAGCATTATTCCCATAAGTTTATAACCGTGGGAAATATTGAAAAAATATTCCCTGAATGCATCAGATGAACGTGAAAGAGAACCAATGGCCAGGTTAACAATATACCTGGATAAAATAGCAAGTGATATTACAACCAGGTTAAACAGCCATAGCAGGAAGGGATTCAGATGATAGAAGTGTAGGTTAAAATGGAATTCGGCAAACAGTATAAATGTAGGAATACTTAGAAGGCTTAAGGCGCCCAGCAGCAATTGAAAAACCTCAACACCTGGGGTGGAGTTCCTGTAAACATTATTTGCATACTTATTACTGAAAACGATCCTTATGATCGTGTTGAGTGAATAACTTTCTTTAAGCGAAACGATAAGATAAATCAATACAGGCAATATCAATAAAGCAAACACCCATTCCGATCTCGGGATATCATCTTTCAGATAATCACTGGCATTCTGTATTATCATCATAATATTAGAAATAGTCCACATTTCTTCCTTCTACTTCGCTTAATAAACTGTTGGCCAGACTGCTTGCACCTATCCTGAAGTTTTCAGGCAGAAGCCATTCTTTACCAAGAATCATTTCGATAATAGAATAATAAATTACAGCATCCTTATAAGTTGAGATGCCACCAGCAGGTTTAATACCAACCATTATGCCTCTGTCGTGGTAAAAGTCCCGTATTGCATGACACATAATGTATACATCTTCTGGTGAGGCCGACTCTTTTTCTTTACCTGAAGAGGTTTTGATGAAATCGGCACCTGATTCAATAGCAAGCATTGAAGCATCAAATATCATTTCAGGCTCAGACAATACACCACTTTCAATAATTATTTTGAGGTGTTTATCAGCCATAATATTTTTTATTTCAGCTATTTCATCTTTAATATAGTTCTTATTACCCCTTAAGAACTCTCCTACTGGCATTACCATATCAATTTCGTCAGCTCCGGCATCCAGGGCTTCTCTGACTTCCAGGGTCTTTACTGCAGTGGTAGTTTGAGAAGAAGGAAAACCACCGGCCACCGAGGCAATCTTAATAGTTGGATCCTCTAGGTTTTTCTTTACCACGTGTACCAGGCGGGGATAAACACATATGCCTGCAAATGCAGGAAGGTCAGGGAAAACAAATGAATAATTATTTACTTTTTCGCAGATCTTTTCAATAGTAGAAGAATTATCAGTTACGTTGAGACTCGTAAAGTCAAGCAGACCAATTATCCTTCTGGGATTAACAGGGTTAATATCTGATTGTGGTCTGGAAATAAGGTTTTTAATATCCTTTTTGCTTTTACCGTGGAATGTATTACTCATTATTACCGGTATTTCTTATCCACTCATCAACTTTACCCTGGGCTTGTTTTAATGTCATAATTATCTGTTATTTAGTTTTTTATTTCTGGCAAGTGAAGCAAATATTGCCGGAATACAGATCAGTGCAAATATAATAAGACCTGTTCTTATTGTTTTAAGAAGCCTGTCAAAATTATCAGGATTTATGGCCTCATCCCCAAGGTTAATAGAAATAAGCATCATGGCAATACCCAGGCTGGTCGTTTGTCCTATCATTCTCATGGTGCCCAGCATACCGCTGGCAATACCGAGATGTTTTTTCTCAACACTGCTCATTATTGCATTTGAATTGGGAGAGCTGAAAAGAGCGTAGCCAAGGCCGATAAGTGCAAATATACTGATGATATAAGCCAGTGATGTTGAATGCTGGATAAAAGTAAGGGCAAATATACCAACAGAGGTTATTCCTATACCGGTTGATGCTATATGCCCGGGATTTTTTTTATCAGAGAGTTTTCCTGCCGGGATAGAGAAAAGGGCCATGATAACCGGTTGAGTCATTATTATAAACCCGGCAGTTCTTGCATCAAGTCCCTTAAGGTACTGCAAATAAAGACTCATAAAAAAACCTATGGCAGCGGTAGCTGAATAGTGAATCATGGCTGCCAGGTTTGAGAAACTGAATACTTTGTTGGAAAGAAGAAGGCGCATATCAATAAGGGGAAACCTGGCTTTGCGTTCGTAAAAAAAGAAAGATAAAAACAACAGGAATCCGGCAGAAACAAGTAATATCCCTGTTGTTCCCGGTATCCTGGAAAAACCAAGAAGGCTGAGAACAAGGCCTGCTCCAAGTAATAATGATCCCGGTATATCCAGACGTTCTCCTTTTGCTTCTGACCATTCCGTCCTTATCCTGGTAAAGGTGAGATATGCGGCTGTAATTGAAACAGGTATAAGGAAAGCAAATATACTCCTCCATCCCAGGTATTCTGTAAGAAGGCCTCCAATGAATGGACCGCTCGATAAACCAGCATATACAGCAGTAATATTTATACCCATTGCCTTACCTCTTTCTCCGGGAGGGAAGACAGAAGTGATTATTGCCATGCTTGTACCAAAGATCATGGCACTTGAAATACCTTGTAATGCCCTTATTATAAGGAAGTAAAAAATATTGCCTGTAAACAGTATGCAGGTTGTGGTAATGCTAAACAGAATCAAACCTGACATAAAGATCTTTTTTCTGCCCAGTATATCTCCCAGCCTTCCAAAGGGCAGAATAAATATTGCGGTACCAAGCAGATAGGAAGTAACAACCCAGTTAAGTTCTTTGGCACTTGCTTCCAGCTCTGAACCAATAGAAGGCAGGGCAAGATTTACAGCAGAGCCCATGAATGGGGTAATAAAAGCTGAAAAGGCAGCTATTAATAAAACTGATCTTTTAAGCTCCCGGGTACTCATTCCTTATTCCTGGTATCAATAATGATAGTAACAGGTCCGTTGTTTACCAGGTGGACATCCATCATTGCTCCAAATTCACCGGTACCCGGATGGATGCCTGATACATCATGGAAGTATTTTATAAACCTGTTATACAAAGGTATAGCTTTATCCGGTTTGGCGGCTTTTATATATGATGGTCTGTTGCCCTTCTTTGTCTTTGCATGCAGTGTAAACTGGCTGACAATGATAATTTCACCATTAATATCACCCAGGGAAAGATTCATTATTCCCTCGCTGTCATTAAATACCCTGAGCTGGAATATCTTATTTGCCAGCCATTTGATATCATCATCATTGTCGTTATCCTCAATACCAAGAAACACAAGAAGACCATTACCGATTTTCGACTTTTCCGATCCTTCTATTATTACCGACGCTTTACTTACTCTCTGTATTACTGCTCGCATACATCTGAATTTAGCGGTTTAATTATCCTTTCGCGATTATTGAAAGATACCATTTCAGTAAAACCTGCATTTATTAAAAGCGAATGAGCATCATTAAAATACTGGCCGAGACGGGATGGGTTGTGAGCATCGGAGTTAACAAGTACCGGCACTCCCTCTTCCCTGAAAATATGAAGATAACGACGGTCAGGGTAGAAATCTTTCAGAGGTTTGTTCATACCATTTGTATTTATTTCAAAAGGTATGTCTGATGTGTGAAGCTCCCGGGCAAGGAAGCAGTAAAATGACTCCGCATTGGCAGAAGGGAAATACCTGAATATCCTGACAAGATCAATATGTGCCATAAAATCAAATAATCGCGAGGATGCCGCCTGTGCAATAAGCTTGAAATAAGACTCAAAAAGTTTATTTATATCCTTGTTTTCATAATATTCAGGTCCGAGATCAACACTGACATTATTCATATAATGAACTGAGCCTATTACATAATCAAGAGGCAGACCTGATATATATTTATTTATCTCTTCTTCTTTATCAGGAAAATAATCAACTTCCAGGCCCAGCCTGACTGTTATACCTGAGACCGATTCTTTGAGCTTGATGATTCGGTCAATGTATTCATCAAGCAGGGATAGTCTGATACTCCAGTCCTGCTGTTCATCAGTGAGCGTGAGATGATCGGAAAATCCTATCTCAGATAGCCCTATTTCAATAGCTCTGCTTATATAGTCTTCAGGCCAGCCCTTCCCATCACTATAATAAGTATGTGTATGATAATCAGTTTTATAGATCATAAGCTTAAGCTATCCGGTTTTTGATAAGATTGCCATATCATGCAACAGTTCCTCTAATGTGGTATAGAGAAACCCAAAGTAATCAGAAAATAAACAATAACATAAAAACTGAACAAAATACTCCCGGAAATTATTTTAATAGATTACTTTGTATACAAATTGATAATCTGTTATGATAGATACCAGCAAATGCCAGTGTTCAGACTGCCAGTTCAGAAATGTTACTTTTTCGACACTTGAGGATTCCGAAATAACAACATTATGTGATTATCACCGCGAATATTCATATAGTAAAGGTGGTCTTATTCACAAAGAAGGAGATCCGATACAGGAATTCAAATATTTAAAAAGCGGCCTTGTTAAAGTATACAGGGCATCAAATTCAGGAGAAGAACAGATATTAGCAATCAACAAACCATTTGATTTTGTAAGTAATATAAGTATTTTTTCAGAAGAGAGATATAAGTACTCGGTATCAGCAATTGAGGAATCGGTAATATGCAGTATTAAGCTTGATTATATACGCTCCCTGATATTGAACCACGGTAACTTCGCGCTGGAATTTATGACCAGGCTTTCACAGATAACAGATAAGATCATTTTACAGACACTGGATATTAGAAACAGGAACCTGGCAGGCAGGGTGGCCTATGTTCTTTTATATTTTGCAAATGATATTTATAAATCCATGATATTTGATCTTCCGGTGTCGCGTAAAGAAATTGCTGACTTTATAAGCATGAGTACAGCCAATGTGATCAGGACACTTTCCGATTTCAGAAAGGAGGAAATAATTAAACTGCATGGCAAGACAGTTGAGATAGTGAATTATGAAAAACTTGAAATGATATCTTCAAGAGGTTAATAATACTGGTGCGACTGTTACAGAACATTGTCTCAAAAGATTTCTGTTGCCCGGAAAATTATACTTTTATATAGACAAATAAATAACCTGTAATACTCATATCTATGAAAAAAACTATATCCACAATCGCACTGGCTTTACTGTTCTGTAATCTCTTCAGCCAGGATTATAAACCACTCAAGCAAATTACCTGGACCGAATCTGACAAAAATGATTCGGTTTATACTGTCGCCGGATACAGACATGGTATAAGTTTTTTTCCCCAGGTAAAATATAGTGATGTTGAATACGTAGCAGGGGAAGAGCTGAATTTTGACCTGTTTCATTCAGCTGATGTAATGAATGAGTGGATGGTCAGATGGTCAAAAGAGTATCCAGGACTGGTTGACCTGTACGAGGTAGCAAAAAGTTACGAGGGAAGACCGATTCTGCAAATGACAATAACAAATAAAGAAACGGGGAAAGACACAGATAAGCCGGCAGCTTTCTTTGAGGGCAACAGGCACAGTGGTGAGATAACAAGTGCTGAATCAGTAATGTGGCTGGCACAACA
>DOZA01000193.1 GCA_003518245.1 Bacteroidales bacterium
TACCACGCTTTTGACAAGCTGCTTATGTAAGAATAATTCTTAAATAGGATGAAATTTTTTTCTTGTGAATAGCTCCTATTCACCCAGGATTTTCATTACCTTCTCTTTGTATGTCCTGCTTATTGGTAGTACTTTATCCAAAAGAACAATTCTTTCTTTGGAATAAGAGTCTATCTTATCAATATTTACCAGATATGAACGATGTATTCTCAGGTGTTTATCTCCCAACTCACTGTCCAGAAAGCTTATATTAGTCCTGGTAATTATTCTCTCACCATTCTCCATAAATATCCTGACATAATCGGCCATACTTTCAACATACAAAATTGATCTGCATTCTATTCTCCGGTTCTTTCTTTCTGATCTTACCACAATAAATTCCCCCTTTTCTTTAGAACCTGATTCACTCAGAGATTGCAGGTTAAAATATTGTTTAACCATAGAAATGAATCCATATATTAAAACCACTATGTACATTATCAGGGGCATCAATCTATAATTGGTCATAATTGACCACATATTTTCATATTCATAATAGGCAAGAAGTATAAATGCAGCAAATACCAGTACGGCTAACAGGCTAAGCGAAATGATTACAGTATATACCAGGTAAATAAAAAATTGAGGATACTTCTTCTTAAGCAGGTAGGTGGGTACAAGGATTGAATTGATAAACCATGATGTGCCTATTATTATTGGCATGAGAAAAGAAACGAAGTAGAAAGCATGGATATATTTACCTGAAGAGCTACCAAAAGCTATTATCAAAATAATTGAAACAAGGAGCCAGAAAAATATTTCAAAATATCTGTTCATGACATAAAAATGCACTTAAAAATTTTATTACACCTGATATAACAGGTATAAATCGACGAAATACAGGTTTTGAAAGGTTTTCCACCTTGCATATTAGTACAGGGCTGTGTTACCTTTGAAGTACTGAGTATTAATCAAAATTATAAAATTATGTTTGATTTATTTTACAAAGGCGGACCGTTATTTATGGGTATACTTACCCTCTTATTTTTTATTATTCTAGCCATAGCTTTATATAATCTAGTAATTATCCTGAGAGGTGATTTTAAGGACATAAATGAAACAAGGAACAAGCTGAAATATATTAAAAGCCTGGGGCTGTTTGCTTTTGTAACCGGTTTCCTGGGTCAGTTATTAGGTCTTTTCAATGCTTTTAGTGCAATTGAGCAAGCCATGGAGATATCACCTCCTATTCTTGCCGGTGGGCTTAAGATATCAATGATTACACCGATCTACGGTATACTCATTTTGCTTTTTTCTTATATTTTCTGGATTATCCTTGATTATATGGCTTCAAGAAGGAATAATGGGAAGTAAAGATACTACCAGTAAATAATCTGTCTTTACAGCCTGGCTCATATTAAAACCACTTAACCTTGCATCAGGATAAGTGGTTTTTTAATACATTTGCAGAATTAACAAGGCCTCTTTAGCTCAGCCGGTAGAGCAGCTCATTCGTAATGAGCAGGTCGCGGGTTCGAGTCCCGTGAGAGGCTCAAAAAAAGCAGCTTTCGTTATTAAAGGCTGCTTTTTGCATTATGTGATCTAATCAATTATTCCTCCTCTTCTTCTTCTTCCTGCAATTCTTCTGTTGCTTCTTCAATCTCTTTTGTCGGGTTCTTCACACTTTTTTCCATATCTTTTCCTACTTCCTCCATTGATTGCTCCCAATCAGTACCAATCTCATCCATAAACCTGTTTGCTGTCTTTTTGGCAAATAAGCCTACAATAAGGAATATAACAAGAATAACAGCAAGGATAATAGTTATTATTTTCGATGTTCCTTCTTTCCCTTTCAAAGAGGCTGTTATTGCATGATAGAGCATTAATAGGCCATACAGGTTAATAATGAAGCCAATCAATGCACCTACTCCTCCGCCTATGAATCCAAAAAGTGCACCAATAGGCATCAGAACCATCAACGAGGCAGTCACACGTGCATTTGCTTCATAATTGGTAGAACCACCGCATATTGCTGATATAATGAGCACAATCACAGCCCCTACAAAAAGGCCTATTAGGGCCCCTATAACTGCCCAGACAAATGCCATTATGCCTATTGCACCACCAAAAATGCCCAATCCTTCAGCTACACCTCCTATTTTTAAAATGCTCCAGAGAAAAGTAAAGATCCCCGCAATAACACCATAAATAAGGGCTTTCACAATAGGCTCACCGAAACCACCCTTGACTGACATTTCTGAAAAGTATGCCTTTGGCTTAGTGATTGAGTTAACGGAGTCTTTTAGAAACTGGTTAAAGTTGAACGATTCATTACTCATGATTAAAGGTTTTTGTTATGAAAAAATCAATAGTAAATATTTAAAAACATACTAATTTACAAAATTTTATAAGGAAAAGTACTTTTTGATAAAAAAGAAACTTCTTCATATAATTTTCACAACCCTTATAAAAGTCCTTTAAATTCGAAATACTCTCTGATGTTAATGTATAATATACCGGGCTCTAAATATTACTTTTTAGATATCAATAATCATAATAAACTCAAAAAGTCTGCCTATTTCAGTGAGCTTGAGAAGTTACAGACTGACCTTGTCAATATTCAAGAGTGGGTAAGAAAAACAGGGTGATGTGGTGATGCCTCCTGTGGGCAGAAAGGTTCCCCACACCTGCAGGGTCATACAGACCTTTGTCTTATCAAATGTTGATTATTTATTAGCTACCTCCCAGAGGTTAAGAAAACCAAGTTTAACTATATCGAGCATCTTCTCCCAGTTAACATATTCTA
>DOZA01000329.1 GCA_003518245.1 Bacteroidales bacterium
ATCCGGTTTATCCATTCGGCGGGTATTAAGAACTTTACTGAAAGCATTGGCAAATACCACTTCATCAGGAAAATTAACATTACCGCTGGCAATAAAATCGTCAACCTCTCTTCCAGCTGTTATAAGCGAGGGTAAAACCGGATAAACAGGTTTCTTACCTGATCTCATTTTTTCATGCAGCACTGCATATACATCATCAACAGGGAATAAGCCCGGGCTGCCAAAAATAACTGTTATTGCATCAATTATATCAAAATCGTTCTCACAGGCATCCAGTATAGAAGCCAGTTGTTCTGCATTACCTGTAGCCAGGAAATCAATAGGATTGGCCACAGATGATCCGGGGTACAGTTTTTCAAGAAGCGCTTTAGCTTTCTTTCCTTTAATTACCGGTATTTCAATCCCTTCTTTTGACAGTGCATCAGTTAGCATTACTGCAGGACCCCCGGCGTGAGTTACTATAGCCATTTTCTTTCCCGACGGGAGAGGGCTCATAAGTACGGCTGCTACTGCCGCCAGCTCATGCCGACCCTGGCATCTTATAATCCCTGCTTTCCTTAAAAGTGCATCTACTGCCACATCGGGGCTTGCCATAGCACCTGTATGTGATGAAGCCGCCCTGCTACCGGCTTCCGATGAGCCGGCTTTTATTGCTGCTATCCTGCATCCCTTCCTTATGATCGATGATGCGTGACGTAGAAGCATATCTGGTTTGCTGATACTCTCAATATACAACAGTTTTACTGCAGAACTATTACCACTTTCGTAGCTTTCATCCATGTATTTAAGCACATCTTCAACACCAATCTGGGCACTGTTACCCACCGAAAAGACACTCGAAAATCTTATTCCGTTAGGTATTACCGATTCCATAATAAAGACGGAAGTGGCTCCCGAACCGGATATAAAATCTACACCTGAGGAGTCAAGTTCAGGAATAGGCGTAGTAAAAACACCATTATAAAAAGGCGTAAGTACACCTATACAATTAGGTCCTATAAGGCAGCCACCTATTGAATCAATAATATCAACAATTTCCTTCTCCAGCTTAGCACCCTCCTTACTCTCCTCACCAAAGCCGGCAGAAAGGATAATGAAAGCTCCGGTTTGTTTTTTATGAGCAAGGATATCAACTGTATCCCTGCAATACCTGGCTGCAATGGCAATAATTGCCAGGTCGGTCTCAGGGATATCGCCAGGACTACTATAGGATCTTATCCCCTGTACTTCCTTTGCCCTGGGATTAATGACATACAGGTCACCTCTAAATTCACCTTCCAGGATATTTTTGAGAACTTTCCCTCCAGGTTTGGATATATCATCCGAGCCCCCGACAACAACAATACTCCGGGGATTTAATAAGTAGTTGTTAATCATTGCTTTATAGTAAATAAGAATATAGCTTCAATGGTTAGCCAATGTATAAAAATTGAAATTATCATGCAATGATAATTGGTAAATATTGTGGAGGGGAAGGAGTTTAGGGGGTTAGAAAAATCGATACCGGGATAAAATGCAGGGGCGCCCGGTATTATAGTGATTAATCTACACCAATCATTACATTTGAACCCTTTATAATGGCATAAGCATCCTTGCCTTTTTCAAGCCCGAGTTTCTCAAATGAGTTTTTGGTAATTACTGATGTGATTTCCATGCCAGGTGATATTTCTATTATCACTTCAACATTAACCGCTCCTATCTTATAGGATAGTATTGTCCCTTTTAATACATTGCGTGCACTTATTTTCATTGTTCTTTCTCCCAGAATTAATTTTATTTCAAAAGTTTAAATAATATATCTATAGAATCAGTTATACATTTTTCGCATATTCTTTCGAAAACATTAGCTTCAACTGCCCTGTCATGATCCTCTGGGGAATCCAGTTCATACCTGATCTGAACCGTTCGACTGCTTCCTTTTTTATATCTTCATTATTCATTCCAAATCATTTATTATTCAACAAATTTAATGAATTAGTAAATTGCATCAAACCATTATGCATTTATAGCTTTATGATCCTTTCTGACTATATTTGTAGACTAATTTTTCATAATGAAGAAACAGGTAATCAACATACTTAAAAATAATACACTGGGGATTGATGAAATAGTTACCCTTCTGAAAGCTGAAGGAGAAGAAAGAGCTGTCCTTTTCAGGGAATCAGCAAAGATCAAGAATGATTATTCGGGTAATAAAGTTTATTACAGGGGTCTTATAGAATTCTCGAATATCTGTGATAAGAACTGTTACTATTGCGGTATACGCAGGAACAATAAGGAAATTGAAAGATATAACCTTACTGACAAAGAGATTCTTGATGCAGCATTATATGCCTACAATAATGATTACGGGTCTATTGTTTTACAATCGGGCGAACTTAGTAATTCTCATTTTACATCCAGGATAACAAACCTGTTGAAGGAGATAAAAAAACTTTCAGGTGGCAAGCTGGGTATAACAATATCGCTTGGAGAACAAACGGGAAATGTTTATCGCGAATGGTTTGAGGCCGGTGCTCACAGGTATTTACTTCGCATAGAAGCATCAAACCCTGTCCTGTATGCAAAATTACACCCTGATAATGATTTGCATAATTACTACCGACGACTGGAATGTCTTGGCTTACTGCAAAAAATTGGGTACCAGACAGGTACAGGAGTAATGATAGGATTACCATTCCAGACATATGAAGATCTGGCCGCTGATTTACTTTTCATGAAAGACTTTGACATTGATATGGTAGGTATGGGACCTTATATTGAACATGCGAATACACCACTTATCAGATATAAGAATGAACTGCTTCCCATCAAAGCCAGGTTCGATCTGTCACTAAAGATGATTGCTGTCTTAAGAATCCTGATGAAAGATATAAATATTGCTGCATCCACTGCCCTGCAGGCAATTGATCCCATGGGTCGTGAAAAAGCTATTAAGATAGGAGCAAATGTAATTATGCCTAATATCACGCCGGGCATCTACCGCGATAATTATAACCTATATGAAAACAAACCCTGCACCGATGATTCAGCAGACGATTGCAAGGGTTGTCTTGAAGCACGCCTGAGCATGGTAGATGCTGAGCCTGCTTATGGTGAGTGGGGTGATGCTAAACATTATTTCAAACGAACGAAAAAGGATTAGTCCTTAGCCTTTAGCCGCTGATCTACATTATTTGCCCGAACATTACAGCATTCATAAATATCTTGTTTGTACCAAACCATATAGCCCTGAAATTTGTATTATCATAAATAGATATGATTGCTCCCCCCCCAGAAGAATGGACTGTACAAAATGATGATCCAGCTATCCTTTTTGAATTCGCCATCATCATATATAAAATCCTCCTTTGCAACCCTGGCTTTAAGACCTTTTTCAAGAAGGTAATACAGTGCGCCCGGTGAGTAATATCCCTCCCATTCAAAAATCCATGCATAGGCATCCCTTGATCCTCTTAGGCTTCCCCGGGCATATGGAGGAAAAACAATCTCAGGTCCCAGAATACTGCCAGATATATTTGACCTGAAAACGTAAGCTTTTATTTCGCTTTTGACAGCCATATCCATGGCTTTTCTGTAAAAATCAACCTGATGTTGAAGTAATTTCTCCCTCAGGTTTAATCCTGCTTCCAGTGTGGACAGTGATACTGTAAACTGGTTTTTTATGGCAAATGGAAATGAAAGTAATCCACCGGGTGTATTCTTCAGATGACCTTTTGCCCCGGCCTGCTCAAAAAGAATACCTATCGAGCCATGAATATCAGGATAAGCAGATCCTTTACCAAGGTAATAATCATCAAAAACCTCTTCTGAGAAATAAAGGCTCCCGATATTGTCAAGATACTTCTGATGAAACCTGGCTATATCATTATGAAGGTTGTATGTTTCATCAGAAATAAAAGGATTCTCCCTGGTTTTAATGCCGGGTTGGAAAAAAAAAGTCGAGGAAGCTCCCATCTCATGATGATCAGTATTTATATTCGGTCTCCATCTGTGGAAAACAGCTACCCTTCCAATTGACTCGGGTTGCTGGAGCATTATATAGTCACGGTTCAGGTCAAACCAGTAATGATTGGTCCGTCCGCCTGGCCATACCTCATTAAATTCTCTTCCATTTTGATCAGGGTTCAGATTAATGCTTTTATGCATATTCTTCCCAGACAGCCCTGTCAGATATCCTAGCCAGTTCGAGCATATAATAATATAATTTATCATGTGTTATATGCCACTCACCTACATCATGACCTATTATTTCTGAAGGTTTCGGTATTGCAGAATTATATGAGATTTCTTTTGGAAGATAATAACTTAATGGCCATTGAGCCAGCAAACTGGCAAAACAGGCCATAAGTAATGAGACTAACAGGATCTTCTTCATGATAATATTTATTATTTTTAGAAATTACAATTTGCGAGAATTATTCATTTATTGATATTTCATTGGTGTTGTTATACAGCATGAATTTATTAATAACCATTAAAAAACGTACTTTGTGTTATATTTTATACTCTAATTAAATGTTCTAAGAATGAAAAATAAAATAATAGTTCTGGGTACAGGCCTTGTAGGATCAGCAATAGTAAAAGACCTGTGCAATGATTACCTTGTTACGGCAGTTGATATATCTTCTGAAAACCTTAACTCACTGAAAGGGAGTGAAAATGTTAAAGCTGTAACAGCCGACCTGTCAGATTCTGAAATATTAAAAGATCTTGTCAGCAGTCATGACCTGGTAATTGGGGCCTTGCCGGGACCAATGGGATATAAATCAGTCAGAGATACCATTGAAGCAGGCAAGGATATGGTGGATATATCTTTCTTTCCTGAAGATGCTTTTGGCCTTGACAGGTTAGCAAGGAACAAGGGAGTAACAATTGTCACCGATTGTGGTGTGGCTCCGGGAATGAGCAATATTATACTGGGTTACCATCATTCCCTTAACAGTGTTGATGAATACAGGTGCTATGTTGGCGGTCTGCCCTTTAAAAGAGAGTGGCCATGGCAGTATAAGGCAGTTTTTTCTCCTGTTGATGTTATAGAAGAATATACCAGACCAGCACGTTATATGTTGAATGGTGATTTAGTAGTCAGGGAAGCCTTGTCAGAGCCTGAATATATTGATTTTGATGATATAGGCACCCTGGAAGCCTGGAACTCTGACGGTTTGAGGAGCCTTATTACAACCATACCGGTGCCAAACATGATAGAAAAGACCCTTCGATACCCCGGTACTATAGATTATCTGAGAATGCTCAGGGAAACAGGATTCTTCAGTTATGATGAGGTAGATATTAAAGGTAAAAAGGTGAGACCAATAGACCTTACATCAAAACTCATGTTTCCCCAGTGGCAACTAAAAGAAGGAGAAGAAGAGTTTACGGTGATGAGAATTATTATTGAGGGAAAGGATAAAGGTGAAAAGTACAGATATACATACAACCTGTTTGATCGCTATGACATGGTAGGTGGAATTACTTCTATGGCAAGGACAACAGGCTATACATGTACTGCGGTTGCAAATCTACTAATGGAAAATATGTATGAATCACCAGGTATAAACCCTCCTGAATTCATTGGTAAGACAGAAGGGCATCTTAAGTTTATCCTTGGATATCTGAAGGAAAGAGGTGTTGTATATAATATAAAACAGGAACCACATTAAGGCTGCCCTCAATCTGCAGATCTATAATGACAGTTTAATTAAAGGAGATCACTCCCACGTATACACTATCTATCTGGAGAAGCCTGTTAAGAAAGTTGTTCATCTCGGATAGGTTGCCGGTAAGTTCCAGCAGCATTATTCCTGTATCCATACCGGAGCTTTCTTCATTAATTCCCAGCCGTGTTCTAATGCTACAGCCATAGGAGGTAAATATCCTCTGAATTTCAGCGGCAGTATTATCCCTGTTATTAATTACTATACCAACCACAGCAGCTGTTGATTCAACAGGTATAGGATAAGCTTTGTCACCATCAGGGCCCAGATTCATATGCTTCATTTCTATGCCATATATCTTATCCAGGTCACCAATCAAAGCATTTATTCCTGCTTCATCATCCTTCAGGTGGAGCAGTATATAACCCTCACGGCTACACATATCAACGTTAAGCTCGTGAAATCCCAGCCTTGATTTGATCAATGATGAGTGTTTAGTTAATACATCCTGTGTATGACCGGATTCTTTTATCCTGTCAACAACTCTAATAGCAATAATTCGTGTCATATTTTTTGATCCATAAAGTACTAGAAATATAAATCTCTCTCACCATTTTTAATTTTCGAGATCCTTGTTCTGGTTTTTTCTACTATGTCTTTGTCAAGTTTCGAGAGGTTCTTTTCTATTGCCCTCCATCCTTTATCAGCAAGGTTATCATCGGCATAATCAACGATATATTCAGAAAGCGTGAGCACAGCGTTGGGCGTGCAATATCTCTTGATAAACCCGGGTACCGAGAACTCCATGAAATGTTCACCTGTTCTTCCCAGCCTGTAACATGCAGTACAGAATGAAGGAAGAAAATCATCTTCGAGCAACTCGTCTATTACCTCGGCCAGTGATCTTGCATCATTGATCATAAACTGTTCCCTGTTAAGGTTTTGCTGTTCATTCTTGATATCTGAGTAAGCACCCAGTTCAATTTTTGTACCACCATCAATCTGTGATACCCCGAATTTCATTACTTCCCTCCTGACATCATGACTCTCCCTGGCTGTAAGTATCATACCTGTATAAGGTACCGCCAGCCTTAGTATAGCTACCAGCCTCTTAAATTCATCATCCCTTACTTCATAGTCCTTGTTTATATTCATACTGGCAACATCTTTAAGACGAGGGAAGGAAATTGTATGCGGCCCGACATTATAACATGCTTCAAGATGGTTTGTATGTCTTACCAGCCCTAATACTTCAAAGCGCCAGTCGTATAATCCGAACAGTGCACCGATACCTACATCATCAACACCCGCCTCCTGGGCCCTGTCAAGAGATGTAAGCCTCCAGTCATAATCTCTTTTCCTGCCGGAAAGATGATACCACTTATATGCTTCAGGATGATAGGTCTCCTGAAAAACCTGGTAGGTACCTATACCGGCATCACCCACTGTTCTGAAGCCTTCAATATCCAGTGGTGCAGCATTAATATTAACACGCCGTATCTCCCCTTTGCCTTTCTTAATACTGTATACCAGTTTAACAGTGTGGGCAATATATTCAGGTGAATAATTAGGGTGCTCACCGTAAACGAGGATCAGTCGTTTCTGCCCGTTATCTTCAAGCGCTGATACCTCCTTAATTATCTCTTCATCAGATAATGTTCTGCGAACAGCATCTTTATTACTTGCCCTGAACCCACAGTATTTACAGTTATTGCTACAGTAATTACCAATATATAAAGGAGCAAAAAGCACTATCCTGTTGCCATAAACCTTCTCCTTAAGTGCCCGGGCACCCGCTTTTATCTCTTCAATAAGCTCCGGGTCATCAGCATTAATAAGCACTGCTGTTTCCTCAAGGGTCAGCCTGTTCTTGTCAAGTGACCGCGCAATTACCTCGCGTACCCTCGATTTATCAGGTTTGGTATTGTTAATTATGTCCCATATCTCACCAGGATCAATAAACGGCTTCATTCTTTGATCCCTTATGGATAATTTTTCAGGATTGAATTTCATGTTATTATTTATACTTAAACTAATTATATTTAATACAAAATAAGAGAATTAAAGCATGATGAACAATGAAAAATATCATATCTGACTAGATAATAAGTTCTTTGGCCTGAATAAGAATTTTTTCCGGAACAGGATACTTATAAACCGAATCATTAACAGGCATGCTTACGGCAGCCACCAGACATACCCGTTATAAAATAATAATGTTCAAGGTAGGCATTGACTCGTTGTATATATCCCTCGGCCAGGGCTTTTCTTATTTCTGTTGAACTGACGGTTTCATTATGTATTTCCTGCTCAGGTATTTCTTCAGTCTCAAATCCGAACTCCCCGGATACTTGTTTGAGATAGTGATAATCACCTTCTTTGTTATGGCCAAAATAATGATTAAAGCCTACAACTATTACTCTGGGTTTCAGCCTGGGAAAGATATAGTTTTGAATAAAGTCATGGCTTGAAACACGCGAAAAGTCATGGGTAAACTTCACCAGTATAAGATTATCAAGTCTTCTTTTTCAAGCAATTCAATCTTCTCTTGCCGGGTAGTGATCATTTGAAGGCCTTTACCTTTAGTATCAGGATACAGCACCTTACGCGGATGGGGATAGAAGCTAATAAGTACAGATCCTCCATTATATTTTTTGGCCAGGCTATTAATCCTTCTTAGTATTGTTTTGTGCCCGAAATGAACACCATCAAATGTACCCGTGGTGATAACCGGGTTATTTATTTTCTCAAGGTTATCAAAACCATAAAATACCTTCATACTTCCTCTTTATCCTTTTTTTACAAAATATGCTACCTTTTCAATGGAAGTGATCATATCAAATTCTTCAAGGTATCCATTGGATGG